>NZ_JBFWIQ010000017.1:0-91315 GCF_050255915.1 Alcaligenes sp. | reverse complement strand
GCCACACGCGTGACTGGAACCCGATTGGCGAGGTGTGGTTAAACCCGCCGAAAGAAAGTGCCGCCGACGATCACAAACTCAGCCGCGCGGCATGAAGAAAACGGACATCATTGTTGACAAACACCGAACTGGTCAAACCCTTTACCCAGGCACGCAGCATCATGGACGGCCACACACCGCAAATCCTGCAGCTGACGCTGGCCCGCTTTATGGAAGACGGACACTACAACTCTCATATTCGCGCCATGCGCAAGTTGTACGCAGGACGACGGGAAATCATGCTGGAAGCCATCGAGCAGCACTTGCAAGGCATTGTTCGTGCTGCCCGACCCGAAGGTGGTTTGCAGATTCCCTGCTTTCTGGAGCCGGGCTGGTCAGAGGAGCACACCTTGCGCCGCGCCTTAAGTGCCGGGGTTCAACTGCCAGGCTTGAGCCGTCTGTACATTGGTGAGGAAAAACAACAGGGCTGGTTACTGGGCTATGCGTCTCTGACCGCTTATGAAATCGAGTCAGCCATGTTGCGTCTGGCCAACGCCCTACGTCAGGGCAAAGGCTAAAGGAGCCGGGTATCAGTACATCAAGGGGTATCGTCGATTCAGGTCGGCGACCCCTTCCAGAATGGCATTTTCGGTACGTGGGTTGCGTGAGCCACTACGCACACCGCCCAGCAAAGCCAGAATCATGTCGCCAATTTCTTTGAAATCATCCTCACCTAAACCACGAGTGGTACAAGCAGCACTGCCTACGCGCACTCCCGAATACGCCGCATTGTCTTGCTCATAAGGCACCCGGTGTTTGCTCAAACTAATGCCTAGCTGAGCCAGCACCCGCTCCACCAAAGGGCCGGACAAATCCCAGGGGCGCAGGTCCACCACACCAAAATGACAGTCTGTTCCCCCCGACACCACCGTCAACCCGCCCTCGGACAAGCGGCGGCACAAGCTGCGAGCGTTATTGATGACGGACTGGGCGTAGGCTTTATAGGACGGGCTCATCGCCTCACCCAAAGCCACCGCCTTGGCAGCCATAATGTTCAGCAAGGGTCCGCCTTGCAAACCTGGATACACGGCCTGGCTCAAGCGCTCGGCCAACTTGGGTTCATTGCTCAGGATAATGCCGCCACGCGGACCCCGTAATGTGCCGTGAGTGGAAAAAGTGGTGACGTGTGCATGTTTGACCGGCGAGTCCATCAAACCCGCTGCGACCAGGCCCGCACTATGCGCCAAATCCACCATCAGATAGGCATTGACCTCGTTAGCGATATCTCTGAATTGGGCAAAGTTCGGGGTTCGTGCATAAGACGAGCCCCCGGCAATTATCAGCCTTGGGCGCTCCTTGTGCGCCAGGGCACGCACTTCATCCATATCCACCCACTGGGTCTGACGATCTACTCCATACGAACAGGTCTGAAACCAGCGGCCCGATACATTGAAATGCGAACCATGGCTAAGATGGCCACCCGCGCTTTGATCCAGCGCCAAAATAGTATCCCCAGGTGAGAGCAAGGCCAGATATACCGCCAGATTGGCCTGGCTGCCTGAGTGCGCCTGCACATTGGCATAGGATGCCCCAAAGACCGCTTTGGCCCGTTCGATAGCCAGCTCTTCAGTCTGATCCGCTTGTTCGCACCCGCCGTAGATCCGCTGTCCTGGATAGCCCTGCGCCTGCTTGTTGCTAAGCAAGGAGCCTTGCACATCCAAAACGGCTCGGCTCAGGTAGTTCTCGGAAGCGATCAATTCAATGGTGTGTTGTTGCCGACCCCGCTCGGCTTCGATGATGTCCCAAAGATTGCGATCACTTTGCTGTAGAAATTGCGAACCCACCAGAGGCTGGTGGGGGGTGTCGCCACCGGCAAGACTCTTCATGGGAGTTCCTGTTCAAAGATTGGCTACTTTTACAACCGTGGCTGCTTTTCAGGCACGAGAGAAAAACTCAACCCTGGCCTGATGGCTCCAAGGGCGAAAGATACACATCCTATTCTGTTTATCAAGTTATTAAGCAGTCCAATAAAACTTTATTCACCAGACCACTTTTTATTATTGTTATTTAAATAAACATTTAAAGCATAAATAATTAAAAACCCTCTGAAACACAGCCAGAAAGCCAATCCCGATCATTCTTATCAAGAATTAAAACAGGATTTTATTTTCTGCTTTTAAGTGGTCTGTTAAATGATCTTGAAATGGTCTGTCATTTATTGTCATAGGATCATTAGAATGCAGCCAACGAATACTCAACAGCCATACTTCTATTCGCTCAAACAGATTATCACTCTTTTTAATCTGCAAACGACAGAAACATCCCCAGTTCCCCACAACCACAGGAAACGCCATTGCTTTAACGGCAGTTCAACCATGCTGATCCCCAAGACTTGAGAGACTCGATGACGGGTTTTTTTGGGCCTTGCTCATAAGGACCGGCAAATCCTTTTAAGCCTGCGGATTTCCATTTGGAAATAGAGATAGGCGAAATACAGAAACGACCTGTTCATTTCGAACAGATCGCAATCAACAGCAAGGAAGTTTGAAATGACAATCAAAAGCTACGAAACTGATGACGCCGTACGTAATATGCTGCAAAAGCTGTCTGTACTTTGGAAAAACCGGGCCGCTGTCAATCAGGAACTGCCGGACTACAACAATCTGGCGTTCGACCCCAGCAAGGCGGATTTCAGCGAATGCCTTTTGCCTTTCCGTGAGCATCAGGCCTGGTTGGAAGCCCCCGAGGAATTAAAATCGCAGTGCTTGTCCTATGCCTGGGGTATTTACAACCTTAAAACCATTTACGTTGAATGCAACGTGGTTACCCCTTCTTGCGAAGACATCATCAAAACGCCGCCCCCAAGCTCCAATCGCAATCTGCTGCAAGATGTCATGTCCCAAGCCTTGTTGGACGAGGCCCTGCACACCCGCATGTCGATCATGGCGTGCAACTACATCTATTCCATGCGCGGCCTGCAGCCGCTGGACTTCACCAACTTCAACCTGGTGCAGTGGCGCAATGACATCCTGAGCCAGTGCAGCTCCGAATCCGAACGTCGCCTGACCCGCTTTGCCATTGCCTGCGCGTCCGAGACCCTGATTACCGACTACCTGAAAACCATGGCCGAGGACAAGAGCATCCAGACCGTGTGCCATGAAGTCACTCGCACCCATGCCATGGACGAATGGAGCCACTCCAGCGTGTTCAGCTTTGTCGCTTCGGACATCATTCACGGCCTGAGCCAGAAAGAGCGTGAACACATGCGTGCCATCATTTTGCGCACCGTGGAAATGTTCGCCAACAATGAAATGGGCGCCTGGGAAAAAGTGTTTTCCATGGTGAACTTCCCCAATGCTCGCGACATCCTGCACGATACGGGCGACTCCAACGAGATTGGCGTGTACACCGGTTCGGTTGAAAGCCTGATCGAGCGCATTGGCTTGAACAGCAAATCGGGGCAGGCACAGGCCCAAGCCGAGCAACAGGAGGCGCTGCAATGACAGCCACGATTCAGGCGCGCTGCGAGACCGTTCGCCCCGAGGCCGGAAACGTCAAAGTGTTCACCTTGCGCGTTCAAAGTAAACACTTCGATTTTCTGAGCGCCTTGCGGGCGGGCAAGCATGTCGCCCTGAGCTACCCCGATACCGGCGGCACCATTCAACAGCGTATGTACTCGATCACCCGTATGGCTGATCCAGACCTGATTGAAATTGCCGTAAAAGGTTCGGGCCGCAATAGTGTCTCCGATCATTTGCACGCCACCTTGCGTGAGGGCATGAGCGTGCCCCTGCAATATGTGGCGGGTGATATTTCGGTGGACTCTATTGTGGGTTATGAGCGTATCGCCATGATCGCAGGCGGCATTGGCATTACCCTGCCCATTGCCTTGCTGCGTGAGTTGGCGGCGCGAGCCCAGGATGGCTTGCCAGTACCACAAGTACATTTGCTGCTCAGTATTGCTCGTATTGCCGACATCCCCTTCTTGCACGAACTGCTGCAGCTGGATCTGAGCACCAGCTGGTTCACACTGACGGTGTTTGTCACGCAAGAAAAAATCCGCGAAAGCGCGCATTTCAAAGTGGGACGTCCCTCCTTTGAGAACATGGAGCAGTTGAAAGACCCGCAGGCTGTTGTGATTTGCGGCAGTCATGGCTTTGCCCAGGCCTTGCGCGAATACACGATTCAAGCGCATCCCATCTCGCATATGTTGATTGAAGCTTTTTCCCCGCCTGCCAAGTCCGGTGTGGAAATCCTGCCTGAAGCAGGCAGCGCTCCCTTGCAAATCAATGTACGCAGCACAGGGCAGACGCTCTCACCCGAACCAGGCAGTAGTTTGCTGGAAATGCTGGAAGCGGCCGATGTTCCTATCCGCAGTCAGTGTCGTTCAGGAATTTGTGGTGCTTGTCGGGTACAGATCTCGGAGGGCGAATACCGCTCTGAACCGGACTTTTGCCTCAGCGACCAGGACAAGGCGCAAGGTCATGCTCTGGCATGTTGCACCTTCCCCCTATCGGGCGCCATGAATGTAGACATTGGTACCACGAGCTGACATCCTTACCATCTGAATTAAAAGAACCCCCTATGAAGAAAGTCATCGCACTGCGTCATATCCATTTTGAGGACTTGGGCACACTGGAACCTGTTCTGATCGAGCAGGGCTACCAAGTTCAATACATTGACCCTTCCGTCGAGTCACTGCGCCACGTGGGTGAACAGGACGCTGACCTGCTGGTTGTATTGGGCGGGCCAATCGGCGCCTACGACGAAAAGATTTACCCATTTCTCTCCGATGAGCTGGAGCTGATCAACAAATTCCTGCTGGCTGGCAAACCCTTGCTGGGCATTTGTCTGGGCGCACAACTGATTGCGCGTGCCCTGGGAGCCAATGTGTATCCACTGGGTGTGAAAGAAATCGGTTTCTCTCCCTTGAAACTGACTGATGCGGGCAAAGAATCGCCCCTGTCCGCAGTTAGCGGTATTCCTGTCCTGCACTGGCACGGGGATCAGTTCGATATTCCTGACGGTGCCATTCACCTGGCCAGCACGGATGTGGGCCCCAACCAGGCCTTCTCCTTCGGAACCCAGGTATTGGGCCTGCAATTTCACTTGGAAGCCGACACCAGCAAGCTGGAGCGCTGGCTGGTTGGTCATGCCAACGAACTGGGCCAAGCGGATATCGACCCGCAAATGCTGCGTCTGGAAGCCATGGCGGTACAAAAGCGCCTACACGCCGCTGCCGCTACGGTCCTGACCGACTGGCTCAGCCAACTTAAACAAACCAGTTCCGCTGATTGTGCTGCATGAACACAGCTGTAACGTTTGTTGATCGTGAACGACATCCCTACCATGTGGATGTCGTTTCGATTCAGTCCCAAGTCGTCTACGGTCGGGTGGGCAACAATGTTGCCGGCCCGACTTTGCGTAGACACGGTTTTAAAGTAGCCGCCGTTCCCACCGTGTTGCTTAGCAACAACCCGCAATATCCCACGGTGCACGGCGGTGCTGTACCCGATGAGTGGCTAGAAGGCTTTCTGAACGATCTGGTCTTGCGCGGTGCGCTGGACAAGGTGCGCGCTGTGCTGATCGGTTATCTGGGCAGCGCCAATCAGGCCATTATCATTGCGCGCTGGTTAAAAGCGCTACTGCAAGAGCACCCCGACATTCTGGTCATTGTGGACCCGGTCATTGGCGATCTGGACGTAGGCGTCTATGTAGACCCGGCTCTGATCCCCGTCTATCACCAGACCTTATTGCCGCTGGCTACCGGCTTGACACCCAATAACTACGAGTTGTCCTTACTGTCTCAACAGTCTTGTGACAGTATTCAGGCCAGCTCAAACGCGGCTCACGGCCTATTGAATGGCCGTACCGAATGGGTCATTGCCACCAGTGCCGCCCCCGAATCCTGGCAAGATGGCCAGATCAAATTATTAATGTCTCGCAAAGAACCACGTGCCGACACGCTGCTTAGCCATCCACGCGTCGACTGTGCGGCCAAAGGCACCGGCGATCTGTTTGCTGCCACCTTGTTGGCTCACCTGATATTGGGCGCAGACCTGCATTCTGCTGTGCATACAGCCAGTGCCAATGTGCTGCACCAGTTGGAGTTGACACGGCAGGCCGGACATCAGGAATTAATTTTGCCCATAGATCCTTTCCGAGCCTGAGCAAATATTTCTTAATCTAACAAGACTTTCAACTGTCAGCCGTTCTCGTTAAGCTGTGCCCTCTTAGTTACAAACGGAGCATGACATGGGGCTGCCTTTTAGAAGCACGCTACATCCACGGGTGTTCTGGGGATCTACCTTTATCGTCCTGATTTTCTTGCTGATCGGGATCATTTTCCCTAAAGACGCCGCGCTTATTTTTGAACAGTTGCAAGACTGGGTCATCAAAAGCTTCGGCTGGTTCTACATCCTTGCCGTCGCCTTATTTTTCTTTGCGGTGGTTTATCTGGCCTTAAGCCGCTATGGCAATTTGAAATTAGGGCCCGATGACTCTGAGCCCGACTACCCTTACCTGACCTGGATGGCCATGCTGTTTGCCGCCGGCATGGGTATTGGCTTGATGTTTTTTGCCGTGGCCGAGCCGCTGCAACACTTCTCGGCCCCCCCTTCAGGGCTGGCTAGTACAACCACGTCAGCCCATCAGGCACAGATCATCACCTTCTTTCACTGGGGGGTGCATGCCTGGGCGGTCTATGCCGTAGTCGGGCTATCACTGGCTTACTTTTGTTTTCGTTACAACCTACCACTGACGATTCGCTCGGGCCTATACCCGCTGTTTGGCAAGCGCATCGAGGGTTGGATTGGCGACAGCGTTGATATTTTTGCTGTCTGCGGCACCTTGTTTGGTATTGCCACCTCCATGGGTCTCGGTGTTTTACAGATCAACGCAGGGCTTGAATACCTGTTTGGCTGGCCTCAAGAGACCTGGTTACAGATCGCACTCATTACCGGTGTCACCGCCTTGGCGACCTTATCGGTGATCAGTGGTCTGGATGTGGGCATTCGGCGCCTTTCCGAACTGAACCTGCTGGTAGCCGTGTGTCTGATGCTGTTTGTGCTGACTGTCGGCCCCACCTCCTTTTTAATGAATGCTTTTGTACAGAATATTGGCGGATATCTGGATAACTTTTTCGCTCGCTCATTCAGTACACAAGCATTCCGAGAGCAAACCTGGATGAAAGCCTGGACCCTGTTTTACTGGGCCTGGTGGATTGCGTGGTCGCCCTTTGTCGGCATGTTCATCGCCCGCATCTCGCGCGGTCGTACCGTGCGCGAATTCGTCCTGGGGGTCTTGCTGGTTCCAACCGTGTTCACCTTTTTCTGGATGACCGTATTTGGCAACACAGCTATTTTCCTGGATATGGGAGTTGCCGCTGGCCAACTGGCTCAAGATGCAGCCAATAACGCCTCTGTGGCCTTGTTCGAGTTTTTTGAATACCTGCCCTGGCCTGGTGTCACCTCGGCTCTGGCGGTACTGCTGGTTACCATTTTCTTTATCACATCAGCAGACTCCGGCTCCCTGGTGATCGACACACTGGCAGCCGGTGGCGTAGAAGACGCTCCTGTATGGCAACGGATTTACTGGTGCACGCTGGAAGGTGTCGCCGCTGCCTTGCTTTTGTTGGCCGGTGGTCTCACCGCGCTGCAAACTGTCACTTTGGTCAGCGCCCTACCTTTTGCTGTGATCGTCTTTTTGCTGATACTGGGACTGTTCAAAGGCATGAAAGCGGATATGTCACGTATGCGTCGCCAAAGCCCCATGTCCGGCCCGGCACCAGGCTCAGAAGTGTCCTGGCGTCATCGGCTCTCGACCATCTTGCACACGCCCAATCGACGGGATGCTCGTCGCTTTATGGGCGCGACCGTCATTCCCGCGCTGCAGGCGGTGGCCGACGAACTGGGTAAACGCAATCTGAATGTCAGCCTGGAAACCAGCGATCAAGATACCGCTCAACTGACGATTCAGGCGGATAACCAGCGCAACTTCGTCTATGGCGTGGAACTGCGTGCCCGTCGAGTTGCCAGCTTTACGGCAGCAGCAGCCCGCAACGAGCAGGCACATCCTCAGGAATGGCAGATACGCACGGTCTTTGCCGACGGCAGCCGGGGTTATGACCTGATGGGTTTGTCCTCCAGCCAGGTCATTAACGATATCCTGAACCACTTCGAGCGCTATCAGGCCTTGGTCACCTCCGAGGCGACCGCTCTGTACGCACAGTCGCCCGACCCGACCTAAACCTCTGATCCGGCCTCCAGCTTTCTTTCCAGAATCTGGGGGCCGGGCCCTTGCTGGCCCAGGATATCGGCCGGATTACGCAAGGGACATTCACTCATGGACAAGCACCCACAGCCAATGCAGTGGGTCAGCTCATCGCGCAATCGCGTCAACTGCTCAATCCGATCATTCAAACTGTCTTGCCAGCGGCTGGACATGGCCCGCCATTGTTTGCTGGACGGTCTGCTACCCGGTGGCAAACCCTGCAAGGCCTCGTGAATTTCCTCCAAAGGAATTCCGGTACGCTGCGCCACTTTAATGATCGCTATGTAGCGTAAAACCACCGAATCAAAGCGACGCTGGTTACCACTATTACGGGTACTGGCAATCAAACCTTTCGCCTCGTAAAAATGCACCGTGGACACGGGCACGCCACTGCGCCTGGCCACCTCTCCCACCGTCAGCGCACGCGTGAAATCCACTGTTTTCGCCATTTCCACCCCCTTGACCTAAAGTTAACTTGAGGTTTTATAGTCCAGGTACCTAATTAAGGCAAGCCATATCGGCTGCCTCTTTATTGTCACAGGAACCTGCCATGCCTCCCCTCATTTGGACTATGTTTGCCGGACCTCTGTCATGGTTTCGGCAGTCCGTGCTTGGCCAGAGCACAATCAACACTGCCCTGGCAACCCAAGCCCGCAAGCCGCTTGCAGCAGCCATCCATTTCAAGCCCGAAGACTGGTCACAAAGCGATCAGCGATTCGGCTGGACGCTTCCGAACAGACAGCCCCTGTGGCTCTCTTGCCCAACAGGAGGTCCAGCAGCATGAGTTCGCGTCGTACTTGGATCATGATTCCCATTGTGGCCGGCGTATTGGCCATAGGCTGGCGTTTGCTGCCAGCCTCACAAGAAGTTCAAGCAGCAGGCGGCTATCCACCTGCCGTTGTCGAATTGGCCAGCGTCAAGTCCCAAACCGCCCCTCGTCTTTTACATGCCGTCGGTGCACTGGAAGCCTGGCAGCAAGTGTTGCTGAGCGCAGAGACCAGTGGTCGTATTCGCAAGATTGATTTCACCTCCGGACAGCACGTCAAAGCCGGCCAGCCTCTGGTCTTGCTTAATGACGAACTGGAGCAAGCCAGCGTGCGCCGCGAGCAGGCGCAAGTCAAACAGACCGCTATTCAACTGACGCGGGTGCGCAAGTTAAAAGAACAGCAAGCCGCAACCCAGGAGCAACTGGATCAGGCCCAGGCTGATCACGCGGTAGCCCAGGCTCAACTGCAATATCAACGTGCTGAGCTGGCCTTGAAGCAAATTACCGCTCCCTTCTCGGGCCGCATCGGTATCACCAGCCTGCACCAGGGCCACTACCTGCAACCTGGCCAAGCTATTGCCAGTCTGGTCGATGACAGCCAATTGCGCGTAAACCTGACCGTGCCCGAGCAAAATCTGTCTGATTTAAGCGTGGGCCAGACCTTGCTGGTGCAAGTTGACGCCTGGCCAGGTGAAAACTTCCAGGCTGAAATCAGCGCTGTCGATCCTTTGATCGGTGATTCGCGCACAGTGCGCCTGCAAGCCCTACTACCCAATCCAGGTAATCGCCTCAAAGCGGGAATGTACGCCCGCGCTCAACTGAAACGCCCCGCCGAAGCCCCCGTACTGACCGTGCCCGAAACCGCACTGACCTACACCGCTTACGGCCAGACCGTGTTTGTGGCCTCCCCCAAGGATCAAGGTCTGTGGCAGGTCAAACGCGTAGCCGTACAAACTGGCGAGCAGTGGGATGAGCATGTCGAGATCCTTGAGGGCCTGAAAGAAGGCGACAAGGTGGTCAGCGCCGGTCAGATCAAGATTCAGGACGGCTCCACGGTACAGACCGCCAAGGACAAGGAGCCCGTATGAACACCGCCTCCCGTCCCGGTTTTACCGACTTGTTCGTGCGTCGGCCGGTTCTTGCCCTGGTGGTCAGTGCCTTGCTCCTGATGTTGGGTCTGTTCTCTCTGGACAAGCTGCCCATCCGGCAGTATCCCCTGCTGGAGAACTCCACCATCACGATTACCACCGAGTACCCCGGCGCCTCTGCACAGCTGATGCAAGGCTTCGTCACCCAACCTATCGCCCAGGCACTGGCCTCGGTGGAAGGGGTGGATTATCTGTCCTCCCACTCCGTGCAAAGTCGCAGTGTCGTGACCTTGCGCATGGAGCTGAACCGCGACTCCACCCAGGCACTGACCGAAGTCATGAGCAAGGTCAGCCAGGTGCGCTATCGCCTGCCTGAAGGCGCTTATGACCCGGTTGTGGAGCGCTCCTCCGGGGACTCCACCGCCGTGGCCTATGTGGGCTTTTCCACGACGTCGATCTCCATCCCGGAGCTGAACGACTATCTGTCCCGCGTGGTGGAACCCATGTTCTCCACCATTGATGGCGTCGCGAAGATCCAGACCTTTGGCGGCCAAAAACTGGCCATGCGACTCTGGCTGGATTCGGACCGCATGGCTGGCTATGGCCTGACTGCTGCCGATATTGCCCAGGCTGTACGCGCCAACAACTATCAGGCCGCTCCCGGCATGGTCAAAGGCCAGCATGTCTTGAGCAACATCCAGCTCAACTCGGACCTGACCAGCGTGGCCGAGTTCCAGGACCTGATCGTGCGCGAAGACGGCACCTCTTTGGTACGACTGCGCGACATAGGCAAGGTGGAACTGGGGGCAGCCGCCACTGAGACCAGTGCCTTGATGGATGGCCTGCCCGCCATTCACTTGGGTTTGTTCCCCACTCCCGGCGGCAATCCCTTGCGCATTGTGGAAGGCATTCGTGACCGTCTGCCTGCCATTGAAGCGACCTTGCCACCCGGCGTAGAAGTGGCCCTGGCTTTTGAAACCGCCCGCTTCATTCAAGCCTCAATTGATGAAGTACTGAAGACCCTGACCGAAGCCATGATTATCGTGGTGCTGGTGATTTATCTGTGTCTGGGTTCCTTTCGCAGCGTGCTGATTCCGCTGGCTACCATTCCCTTGTCCATGTTGGGAGCCGCGGCCTTGATGCTGGCCTTTGGCTTCAGCATCAACTTGCTGACCTTGCTGGCCATGGTGCTGGCTATTGGTCTGGTCGTGGACGACGCGATTGTGGTGGTTGAAAACGTGCACCGTCACATCGCTGCGGGTCGCTCGCCCGTGGTGGCAGCCTTGCTGGGCGCGCGTGAAGTGGCCGGCCCTGTGATCGCCATGACCCTGACGCTGGCTGCAGTTTATGCCCCGATTGGTCTGATGGGTGGTCTGACTGGGGCACTGTTCAAAGAGTTTGCCCTGACCCTGGCCGGTGCGGTGCTGGTATCCGGCGTGGTGGCCCTGACCTTGTCCCCGGTGATGAGTTCTTTGCTGCTGCCCTCGCAGCAAGATGAAGGCCGCATGGCCCATCTGGCAGAGAGCTTCTTTGGTGGCCTGTCGGCCCGCTATGGCCACTTGCTGGCCCGCTCCTTGCGTCATCGCTGGATTACCGGCGCGGTCGCCTTGCTGGTCTTTATCAGCCTGCCCGTGCTCTATCAAATGACGCACAGTGAACTGGCTCCCATTGAGGATCAGGCCAGCGTGCTGACAGCCGTGAAAGCTCCGCAAAATGCCAACCTGGCCTATGCCGAGCGCGACGGCAAGCTGCTGGATGACACGTATCGTGAAGTGGCCGAAACCGAAAGCACCTGGTTGATTGTGGGGACAGACGGCCCGGCCGCCAGCTTTGGCGGGATCAACCTGAAGGACTGGAGCAAGCGCGACCGCGATGCCAGCGCCGTACAGGGCGAACTGCAAGGACGCGTCAGCGCGATTCCCGGCAGCAGCATCTTTGCTTTCCAACTTGCCCCCTTGCCCGGCTCCAGCGGCGGGCTGCCGGTACAACTGGTACTGCGCAGTCCCGGCGACTACCGCACGGTATACGACACGATGGAATGGGTGAAGCAGCAAGCCCGTGAAAGTGGCTTGTTCGTTGTAGTGGATAGCGACCTGGACTACAACAAGCCCGTTTCCCGCATGGAAATTGACCGCAGCAAAGCCGCCAGCATGGGCATCAGCCTGCGTGATATTGCCGACTCTTTGGCTGTACTGGTGGGCGAGAACTACCTGAACCGCTTCTCGCTGGATGGCCGCTCGTACGACGTCATTCCGCAAAGCCAGCGTGAACTGCGCCTGACGGCTCAAGCCCTGACACGCCAGTTTGTACGCAGTGCCAATGGCGAGCTGGTGCCCTTGTCGACCATGGTCCAAATTCACAGCGAAGTAGAACCGAACAGCCTGCGCCAATTCAACCAGCAAAACTCGGCCACGCTGCAAGCCATTCCCGCTCCGGGCGTGACGCTGGGACAAGCGGTGGGCTATCTGGACGACATCGCCCGGCAATTGCCGGCAGGCTTTACGCATGACTGGCAATCCGAATCGCGCCAATTTACCCAGGAAAGTCAGTCTCTGGTGTGGGCTTTCCTGGCCGCACTGGTGGTGATTTATCTGGTGCTGGCCGCGCAGTACGAAAGCCTGGTGGACCCCATCATCATTTTGGTGACGGTGCCCTTGTCCCTGTGCGGAGCCCTGCTGCCATTGGCTATGGGGTTTGGCACGCTCAACATCTATACCCAGATAGGTCTGTTAACGCTGGTTGGTCTTATCAGCAAGCACGGCATCTTGATGGTGGAGTTTGCCAATGAACTGCAATTCAAAGAGGGCCTGAAAAAGCCCGAAGCCATCTTGCAAGCCGCCCGCATTCGTTTGCGCCCTGTGCTGATGACAACCGGAGCCATGGTCTTTGGTCTGGTGCCTCTTCTGTTTGCCTCCGGTGCGGGTGCTAACAGCCGCTTTGGTCTGGGTGTGGTGCTGGTCTCGGGCATGTTGATTGGCACGGTCTTCACTCTGTTTATCCTGCCGACTTTGTATACCTTGCTGGCGCGTGATCACGCCCATCAAGCAGACACCCCACGGGCGCGCGATTTGGCTCAGGCCCTGCGCCCTTCGACTGGAGAACACTCATCATGACGCCACCATTATCAAACAGGCTCGCGCCTGTGGCGCGTGCTCTGCGACTGGTGATCCCCAGCCTGATCCTGAGCGGTTGTGCCGTGGGACTGGACACCTCCATTCCCACCGCCCCAAGCTTGGCCGACACCAACTGGAACAGTCAGTTCGCCCAAACCACCGAACAAGGCGAAAACTGGTGGACCTTGCTGCAAGACCCGCAACTGGACGCCCTGATTGCCAAGGCCCTGGATCACAATCTGGATATTGCCCAGGCACAGGCCCGCTGGCGGGCCTCCCGCGCCCTGATCGACGAGCGCCAGCACGACCGCCTGCCGGCCGTCACGGCCCACGCCAGCTACAACCGTAGCGGTTCACAGTTTGCCGCAGCAGACGGTTCCATTGACCACGGCATTAGCGAAAACTGGCGCCTGGGCATGCAGGCCACGTGGGAGATTGATCTGTTCGGTCGTCTGGAACAATTAGCCCGCTCTGCCCAGGCTCGCAGCGAGGCCAGTGCAGATCAATTGGATCTGACTCGCCAGGCCATTGCAGCTGAACTGGCGCGTCAATATGTGCAAGCACAGGGTTTGCAACGACGACTGGCTCTGGCAGAGGACGATGTACGCAGTTGGGAACAAACCATCAAGCTGGTGCAGGCTGGTGTGTCGTTGGGCCGGGAACTGCCGGAGAATCTGGACAATGCCCAGGCGGGTCTGGAACGAGCCAAAACCCTGGTGCCTCAACTGCGCAGCGATCTGGAGCTGGCTCGTTTGCGTATCCAGGTGCTAAGCGGCGGACAATCCGAGAGTATTGATACGCCGCTGCCTAGCGCCAAGGCACCTTTGGCCGCCTCCCTGCCTTTGGGGGACGTCAACGCCATGCTGTTCAACCGGCCTGACGTACGTGCCGCTCGACAGGAAATCCTGGCCAGTTCGCACGAAGTGGCCGCCGCCACCGCCGAGCTGTACCCCCGTCTGGATCTGGCTGGCTTTATCGGCTTCTTTGCTCTGAGGGGTAGCGACCTAGGCCATGCTGCCCGCGCCTTCGATGTTTCACCCGCCATGCAATGGCCTGCCCTGCGCTTGGGTCATGCCAGAGCGCGCTTGCGTGGCATGGAAGCCGTGGCTGATGAATCACGCCTGCACTATCAACAAGTGCTGCTGCAAGCTCAGGAAGAAATTCAGGGCTCTTTGCAAAGGCTGACTCAACATCAGGAGAGCCTGCTTAGCCTGACACGGGCGGCGTCACACCTGGAAAATGCCCATGAGCGCGCCTTGACGCGCTATAAAATAGGCGCTGGGGCCTATCAGCAAGTGTTGGAAAATCAGCGCAGCCTGAACCAGACCCGGCAAGAGCTGGCAATGGCGGAAACCGGCTCGTACCTGAATGTGATTGCCTTGTATCAGGCTTTGGGTTGGGGAGTAGCGGCACCGAGTCCGACAAAGTAGTTTCAGCTTTGATTGGCTTGGGGGTGGTCTGTCTCATAGATGGGCCGCCCCTTTTCTATTTGTGCGTCCGCCTGTTGCAGAAACTCGGATAGATTCGCAATCTTGCTTTGCATCAGTCGGTCCAGCCGCTTCCCACCAAACCACAGCAAGGCGCAGCAAAAAAGCGTAATCGGCAATACATACCAGCGCAGCCAAACCGAAGCATCCAGCAGCCAGCCTGCAGCGGTAAAAATCACCACCAAGGTGCAGGCGATCCCATTATTGCGCTTGGCTTTGAGCAGAAATTTACTCAAGTCCTGGTGACCACGCTCCAGAGTCTCTACTTGCTCGCTCAACTGATCACGGTCTTTTTTCAACTGCGCCCAGGCGGCGCGCTGCTCCTGTGTCACCGGCCTGCCTGGTTCATGTTCCTGATTGCTCATTATCTCTACGCCTGCTCTCGCTACCCACAGCACATCAGACTAGCCAAAAAAGGGCTAATTCCCCAGCAAGGACGAACCTTTCTGCCCCAAAGACAGCACTTCACTGGCGTTCACAATGGCAATCGAAATGTCTTCAATCGTGCTGCGTTTGTTCATGGCCTGCTCGCGGATCAGATCGTAGGCCTGATCTTCCGACACC
Organism: Alcaligenes sp.; assembly: GCF_050255915.1. Taxonomy (NCBI): domain Bacteria; kingdom Pseudomonadati; phylum Pseudomonadota; class Betaproteobacteria; order Burkholderiales; family Alcaligenaceae; genus Alcaligenes; species Alcaligenes sp. Next base: position 76,047 of record NZ_JBFWIQ010000017.1, on the reverse strand, counting down.
TGATGAGTGCGCATCAAGATCGTCTTGGCCTGCGCTACATGCCGCTGCCCCAGCAGCTTGGTCTGCAACTTGCTGATCAGGCGGCGCTGCTGGCGCAATTCCTTATGGTATTTGCGCGCCAGTACCACCGTGGACAACAAACCGAAAGAACGAATGGGCGAAGGCAAGATCGCCTGAATATTCAAATCCAGCACAGCGGAAACTATCGTGGGGTTTTCATAATTAACCACGGCAATCACTGTGGGGGCGTCTTCCTCGCAGACCCAGTCCAGGCGCAGGTGCAAGAGGTCCGGTTGCACGGCCAGAAATACCAGATCCGTTCCTGAAGGCAGGTTTTGCGTGGGCGGCCAGATGGTCTGGACCGAACACCCGATACGCTGCAGTTGCTGGGTCAGCAAGCGGCCATCGCTATCGTCCGGATGCATGACCACCATCGTCAATTGCCGCAGTTCCTTGAGCTGCGGCGAGGTGGCATGCGGAAAACGATTCCGCGTTCGCAAGGGCTTGTTTGCCGGCTCATCACCGTAGGAAGAGGAGTTGGCCACGCTTTATGTCTCCAAAGTATCCAGCTTGGCAGTCCAGTCGCCCAAAGAATGGGTGACCAGATAGGGGTCGGGTGAGACCGGGCGCGTTGCCTGGCGCACAATCACAAACTCGCCGTCGGCATTGATGCGTCCGATCCGAGGATAAAGCCATGTGTGGTGATTATTAGGATCGATCTTGATCCGCCCCTGAGGTGCATCCAGCTCGCTGCCCAGCAGGTAGGGCAGCAAATCCCCGATCGCATCGCTGGCGGATTGCCGATACGCATTGGCGAACAAATGCATCTGCGAATAAGCCGCTTCCCAACACAGATTAGGGTGGCAGTCGGCCCCAAAACGCTTGCGCAAACTGGCCAGGCAACGCGCATTGACGGCCGACTCGATGGATTGGAAGTACGGTGCAGCGGTAAAGTGCCCACAGGCAATATCGGCCCCCATCTGGGCGATCTCGGCCTCTGAGGTCGTCAGACTGGCAATGGGCATGGTCTGCGGATTGAAGCCCGCATTGGCATAGGCACGGTACAGATTGGCCGTGGAATCGCCCACCACGGTGGAGAAAATAAAGTCAGGCTGTTTCTGGCGTATATCTTGCATGATGCGGCTGTAATCGCCCTCGCTGGCATCCAGGGGCAGATAGTGTTCACCTAGCACTTGGCTATCAGGATGCTGCATGACCAGCTCGCGCATGATGCGGTTGGACTCGTAGGGGTAGATGTAGTCCGAGCCAATCATATAGACCCGCGCGCCGAAATTGCTGGTCATGAAATGCGCTAGCTGCACACTGTTCTGATTGGGGGCGGCGCCGGTATAGATCACATTGCCGGAGAACTCGAAACCTTCGTACAGAGTGGGATAAAACAGCAGCTTGTTCCACTTCTCCACAATCGGGATCACAGCCTTGCGGCTGCTGGACATATAGCAACCAAAGATCACATTGACGCGATCCTGCACAATCAGCCGCTCGGCCTGTTCAGCGTATAAAGTGGGCTTGGACGCTGGGTCGTAGCACACTGCCACCAGCTCGCGCCCGAGCAGGCCACCGGCCTCGTTGATTTCCTCAATCGCCAGTTTGGCGCCCTGCCATTGCGACTGACCAATGGTAGAGGTCATGCCGGTTGCGGAATAAAGAACGCCGACGCGTACGGGTTCGTTGTGAGCCAAAGTCCATCTCCTGTCTAGCATGGTAGGGGTGCAGGTCAACGGACCTGCCAGTAAACACGACAAGCGAGCATCAGGTTACTCCAAAAAACGGCTTGAATCTGGCCCCCCACCACGCTTGCACCCCTATGAAAACTACCAGGCATCCATCAGGATCAGGGTCCCGGGCAACCAGCAAGTCAGCGCTCCGATCAGGACGGTGTACGCGGGCAAGATACGCAAGGACCGTCCCAGCCCCAGGGCCACAAAAAACAGGAACCACAGGCTGGACCACAAAAGCCACATGGCGATCAAACGCGGATCACTGGCAGATCCGGCAAAGGCCAAGGCACTGACGGCAACAAACAAGCAATACCAACCAAAGCCCGCCCCTTTCAGGCCATACCACTGCACCACGGCCAGATACAGGTAGGTAAAGGCAAACAGCAGCCCGCCGGCAGCGGCGAAATAATCCGCCATTTGCTCACCACGCTGCAGGCCCAGCAAATTGATGAACAAGGCCAACAAACCCACCAGTAAATTAAAGGGGGCCAGATCTCGACTTTCAATACGTCCAGTCAAACCCACGCCATTGACAATCAGCACAGCCCCAATAAAGAAAAGTGCAACACCCAACATGGCATAAGCCTCCAAAACAAGGTGACGATCCCGGCCTGGCTGGCACCAGAAACGCCTGGTGCTGCATGAGCTCCGTGTATCGCGATGGCGTATTGCCGGCAGGCATGGTCCGAATAGTTCGCAACCTAATTACAAGGTCGGATTGATTTCAGGCAAACAAAAAAGCCCGGACCGGTTCATTGTTTGAACCGGTCCGGGCTTCTTTGCCCAGCATCGGCGCTGGCAGCATTGGCAGCGGATGTCGTGTCTATTCGGAAATGTCTCAGCGATCTGAAATCGCGATCGATGCAATTCTTACATAGCCCGGACGATCGTCTGTACTAGCGATTACCCTAGCGGCTGACGATTGACGTACCAAATACATTTCATGCTAAAGTGCTCCATCGATTTAACGATCTGATTCTTATTTCATGAACCGCCCCGCATCCTCTTTGCTAAGCACTCTGCCCCTGTCGCGGGCCGCGTCGCTGCGGGCGGGCTCTCCCCCATCTGTCTTGCTGTTGACTGTCGTCGCCCCAGGCGTCGTCAATCAAGCCGCAGTCGTGTCCGACGTCGTCGTCGACACACGCGTCTACAGCGTCTGCTCCTAAGACCCTTTTTCTTTTCCTGCGCGGTTGATACGCCTGGAATGTCTTTGCAGACAAGTCTCATTTATTTAGACAGATAAAGAACGATCATGATTTCTTCTTCTCGCGCCCAAGGGGGTGCTATTGCCTTGTTCGTGCTGCTTTGGGGCAGCGCGGGTATTTTCACTCGTATCGGTTTGGACCATGGCTCGGTTATGGCCATGCTGATCCTGCGTTTTGCCATCGCCCTGCCTATGGTGGTTATGCTGGGGCACTTCAATGGCGGCTGGCTACCGCCCAAAGGGCAACGTCTGCTGCCGGCTATCAGCGGTTTGCTGATGATCGGGCTGTATTCCTTTTTCTATTTTGAAACTCTGGCCCAGGGAATCACGCCCGGTCTGCTGGCAACGATCCTGGGTGTACAACCGATTCTGACCTTGGCCTTGACCGAGCGGCGTTTTTCCCTGACCCGTGTAGCCGGTTTGGCCCTGTCGCTGACCGGGCTGATTCTGGTGGTGTATCAAAGCCTGATTGTCAGCCGTTTGTCCGTAACGGGTCTGGTGTTTGCCATTGCGGCTTTGTTAAGCATTACTGTCGGGACGATTGTTCAAAAGCGCCAGCCTGTGGGGGCTTTGCAGGGCATGCCTTTGCAATACTCTTTGTCTTTGGGCTTGTTTATTCTGGTGTCTCTGGGTTTGGGGCAAGACATCCGCTGGGAGAACACCTTGGGCTTTTGGGGGCCTGTTATTTGGCTTGGCCTGGTGATTTCCGTGCTGGCCCAGTTGCTGCTGTATCGCATGATTCGCAGCGGGAATCTGGTCAATGTCACTAGCCTGTTTTATCTGGTTCCTGTGGTGACAGCCGGATTGGATTTCCTGATTCTGGGCAATACCTTGGCGGCTCGCGCGGGGTTGGGACTGGTGGCTATCTTGGCGGGTCTGTGGCTGACATTACGGAAGAAGGTGGCGTAAGTCTGCTTTTAATAAGTGGGGTTTCACGGAGAGTTAAATCGGCCTTTGAATGATGAAAACGGTCTCCGTGAAGCCACCACTTGGGTCCCTCTGCAGGGATTGGGCTGAGAACTTGTCGGTGCTGCGCACCGGTGCCCTTGTCAGGAGATAGCTACGGGCGCACCCTGAACTCCCGGGGTGGCTCGTCCCCCGGACGAACCACAAGCGCCCCGGTCAAACAACAGGGTGCTTGCATCCCTACGCTATCTCCTGACCGCGGCAAGTACTCTGATCCGCCCTATCCCTGCAGAGGGACCCAAGTAGTTCACAGTGATGCAACTCCACGCTTCAAGCCGGTTTGCTTCCAAGATCTAGATGCCCAAAGACAGATTTCAATGCCTGGTCTCTATTTTTAAGCGCAACCCTCAAAGCCCCCTCTAAAAGCCCCTGACTTACGTGTTCTCGCTACATACAAATAGATGCCAGTCATTAACGTGTGAGTACTGAAAGCATGCTGATCATCATTGATGATTGCTTTTGGGCTTTTTCAACTGGCCTCACTACGCTCAATGGCAGTAGCCCTTCAATCCATCTCAACAACTTGGCCAACAACAAGCCCTAAGCCCACCAAGCGCCAAGCCAAGGAACTCTAAAAAGCCCCCTGTCTCCTATACAACCAGCACTTTCTCCCGCCACAAATCGGTTTTTTTATATTTCTCCGTTGTGAGCCGCTTAGGGGCCGGGTCCAGGGGGGTGGGCGATTCAGACTGCTTGCCGCAGGCGGTTCTGATATCCGGGATGCAAGCCCTGTGCTGCTTGAGCCCGACGCTTGTGATTGGTCCGGGGGACCAATCACCGGGCGAGTTCACAGGGTGCCCGGATATCAGAATCGACAAGGGCACCGATGCGCAGCATCGGCAAGTAGTCAAGCCCACCCCCCTGGCCCCGGCCCCCAAGCGGCGTCCCCACACCGAGACACCAAACAAAAAAACCGACATCTCCAACCCTGGGGTCGGGCGAGATATCGGTTCAAAAGCCAGGGGCCTGTTCCCGGCGGGCTACCGTTTCAAAACGTGCTTTTAATTATTAATTCCAGAAGAACTCATCCCAGCCGTCTCACTGCGCCGCAATCCAGTCCTGCAATTCCTTCTCCCCTTGCCAGGGTTGACTACGATCAGCACTGGCCGTGCGTGCCTGGGCAACCAGCTCGGGAGTGATAGCATCCACCTCATTTCCCCACTCATGGCGAATAAAGCTCAACACAGCCGCCAGCTCCGCATCACTGAATTGTTCTGCAAACGCAGGCATCGCCCCCTGATATTCCTGACCTTTCACCGTAATAGGCCCGGTAATCCCATGCAGCACCAATTGCGCCAGCACCTTGGGTTCTCCCTTCACCCATTCAGAGTCAGCCAAAGGCGGAAACACCCCTGGCAAACCTTGTCCCGTCGCCTGGTGACACGCTACACAGGCATTGGCATACAACTGCTTGCCGTCCGCAGACGCACTGGCAGGAGCGGGAGCCAACACAGCCAACGGTCGTTGATCCCCCAGGCGAGGAGAGCTGTTAGGCTGAGCTGACACGATGTAATACACCGCCCAAGCCAGCAAAGCCAAAACCACCAGAATCACAACGCGCGGAACCGGGTTGTATTGCTCGTGAGGATCCGCATTCTCGCTTTGACGACTTTGCACAGGGCGACTCATTCCTCACCTCCCACTGCATCCGCACTCAAGATCGGATACACATGCTTGAGCGATTGCAAATACACCACCAGATCCAAGGCCTCCGGACGGGCCACCACCACCTTGCCCTCCGGTGCCACACCCGGCGGCAGACTCACGACGCGCTCATCGGGCTGCACCTGATCTGGGCTCTTGGCTTCAAACAAGAAACGATAGGGAGGCATATTGCTACCCGGCGAGTATGCGCGTGGATCGTACAAATGGCCCAGATGCCAATCCTGACTAGGCTGACGCACGCCAATATTGAACAAATCCGGCCCGGTACGCATGGTGCCCAGCAAAGGCGGATCGTCGTAGTGATAATCCCCCGCGACCGAAGCGCGCCCCCAACCACGGCTGGCATCGGCTACACCCGCACCCGTGGTGCTGGGCTGCTGCGTGTGACAAGTAATGCAGCCATTGCCCCGATACACCGCCCGCCCCCGTATTTCCTGACTGGTATAGGGCGACAAGCCTTCCGGGGCAGGCTCGTCCTTCAGTTGCAAAAAGGGCACCACAATCATGGCCGCCGTTGCCAAGGACAAAGTCACCATGGACCCGATAATCAACTTCAATTCGTTTTCCATGACCTTAAACCTCCAGCTCAGCGATGCGGCGCACAGGAGCCGAGCGGGACTCGGTCAAGGCAAACGCACCCGACTTCACAATCATCAGCAATACGTGCAGGGCGAAAACCAGATGGCCCAGCGTCATCATGGCGCCGCCAATGGAACGACCTTGCAGCCACGGCATGGTGACCGCCACCGATTCCATAAAGCCACGCGCAGGATCCAGCAGGGCCAAGCCTTGCAGCACGCCACCAATGCTGAGCGTAATCATGTAGACAGCAAAACCAGCCACCACCAACCAGAAGTGCCAGGAGATCAAGGCGGGACGAGGCCAGGCGGTGTTCAGAATGCGTGGCAAGGCAAAGTACACACCACCAAAAATCACCATGGTCACAAAGCCGTACATACCCAGATGAGCGTGTGCCACCGTAAAGTGCGTAAAGTGAGTAATGGAGTTCAGCGAACGCAGCGCTTCAGCAGAGCCTTGCAGAGACGCGACGGTGTACATCATGGCGCCAAAGACAATGAAACGCAGAACAGGCGAGTGACGCAGCGCACTGAAATGACCTTTCAGCGTCAAGTGCTGGTTAGCCGAAAAGGCCAGCACCGGAATCACCATCATCATGCTTTGAACGATGGACAGGGTAATCAGCCATTCAGGAATAGGACCACCAATCAGATGGTGCGCCCCCACCTGTCCGTAGAAAAACGCCAGCGTCCAGAATCCCAGCAGCGACAAGTTATAGGAGCGCACGGGCCGCCCGATGACTTTAGGCAGGAAATAGTAAATGGCGGCAATCGACATGGGGGTGTAGAACAAGCCCAATACGTTATGCCCGAACCACCAGTTCATGGTGGCTTGCTCCACCCCGAAGTGCACGCCAGGAACCTTGGCCACCAGATACAGAATGGGGAACCAGAACAGCGCCGCACCGATATACCAAACCGACACGTATAAGTGCTTGACCTTGCGTTGCGAGAGCATCAAGGCCAGCGGCATACCAATCATCATGCCGCCAAAGGCAAACAACACGCCAATTTGCCAAGGGATCTCCAGCCACTCCAGGCCCGCATTCAAGCCAATGGCCAGCGCGCCCATCCCGGCCACCAAGGCGGCGTTCCAGACCAGGCCGCCCACCATCACCAAACGGCCCCCCAATAAGGGAGTTTGCAGCAAGCGCGGCAGCATCCAGATGGTCAGGCCCAGCAAGCCCATAGGCGCCCAACCATAGGCCACGCCGTTCAGGTGAATCGTGCGTAAACGGCCAAAGCTCAACCAGGACACATCCCCCAGAAACTCGGGCCAGTGCAGCTTCAAGGAGCTGATCAGCCCCGCAAACGAAGCCACCACCAGCCAGACCACCGCACAGACAATCAGCAAAAAAGCAGGCAAGGAACTGGAACGGTCAGCCTGCTCACGTGCAGCCATTTCAATGGCACTGGTTTGTTGGCCATGATTTTCTGCCAGATGGTCGGCAGCAGCCAGACTCAACGCCTGCCGTTGGGCATCACCGGCAGAGGGTTCTTCGGGCTGGCCGATTTCGCCCTTGTGAAAAATAGTGCGTGCACCACTGACGTCAGCATCGAACAGGCCCTTGCGCAAGGACCAGATAAAGGCAAAAAGCCCGGCAATCGACAGGATGAATGCGGCAAGCAAAAGCGCCGTCGGGTTCATGGTATTCCTCTGAGTAGATAGGCCCGCCGCCCACACGGGCACGGACGAAAACACCCGGCAAGGCTACCCGTCGGTACAGTGCATTCCAAGAATCAGTTAATGCTTAAAAAACCCTATCAGTTGGCTTGAAAGCCGTGTAAACCGCGACTTGCTTGTATTTACCGGCATACCCATCAGATAATAAAAAAACCACATTTATTAAAATTACCGTATCAGATGGAGCACAGAGCAGCATGAAACTGTACGAGACGCTGGCCAAGGAACTGGCCCAGGCCATTCTTGACGGCACCGTAGCGGCAGGCGAGCGCATGCCCTCTGTGCGTCAATTGATGGATAAGCACAAGATCAGTGCCTCGACTATTTTCCAGGCCTATTACCGACTGGAAGCACAAGGTTTGATCAAGGCGCGACCGCGTTCAGGCTATTACGTGTGCTCCAGTCTGGCTCCTCATACGCTGGAGGCAGATACAGCCTCCCAACCCCCTCTGCAAGCGACCAGCGTCAACAATAGCGACCTGATCATGGCGATCTTGCAATCCAGCTCCGAGCGCTCCGTAGCCCCCTTTGGATCCGCATTTCCCAGCCCCTTGCTCTTTCCTCTGGAACGGCTTGGGCGCTTCTTGTCCGCCAGTCTGAAACAGCAAGACCCTTGGGCCAGCGTGGATGACCTGACCCAGGGCCACGCTCCCTTGCGCCGCCAGATTGCCTTGCGTTACCTGGCTCAAGGCATGGCCATCAATGCCAACGATATTGTGATTACCAACGGGGCTCTGGAAGCACTGAACCTCTGTCTGGCTGCAGTGACTCAACCGGGTGACATTGTGCTGGTGGAGTCACCCACCTTTTATGCCGCCCTGCAATCGCTGGAACGCATGAAGCTGCAGGCCCTAGAAGTGCCCACCCACCCGCGTGAAGGCATTGATCTGGAAGCGCTGGAGCACGCCATCAAGCAACACGCCCCCAAAGCCTGCTGGCTGATGACCAATTTCCAGAATCCGCTGGGCAGCCTGATGCCCGACACTAAAAAAGCCCAACTGGTCGAGCTGCTGGCCCGCTATGAAATTCCCTTGATCGAGGACGATGTCTATGGCGAGTTGTACTTCGACACGGAACGCCCTCGTCCCGCCAAAGCCTTCGACCGTCAAGGTCTGGTGATGCACTGCTCCTCTTTTTCCAAAACCCTGGCACCCGGTTACCGCATCGGCTGGGCCGTCCCGGGACGCTATATACGCGAAGTCGCCCAAGCCAAGCTGACCACCACCCTGACCTCCCCCGTGCCCACGCAACTAGCCTTGGCCAGCTATCTGGAAAAAGGCGCGTACGACCAGCATCTGCGCCGTTTGCGTACCCAGTTAAAAAACCAGTATGCGCAGTTCTCCAAAGCCTTGGGACGCTACTTCCCCGCAGGCACGCGGGCCACCCGCCCCGAAGGCGGCTACTTCCTGTGGGTAGAACTGGAACAAAGCGTGCAGACCCTGGAATTACATCGTCAGGCCCTGTCCCAGGGCATCAGTCTGGCGCCGGGTTCCATCTTTTCAACCACCCAGAATTACAGCCATTGCCTGCGTCTTAACTTTGGCCACCCCTGGACAGAACACAGTGATCAGGCCTTGGAGATTCTGGGTAACTTATGCCGACCATTGCCACTTAAAAAGTAAAGGCACGTAGCGCCTGACGATAGAAAATAAAAATTGGCAGCTTATTGAATGACAAAAGAAAAGACAGCATGATCGCGCAGTTACACACGCAAGCACACTGTCTGTTCAGGAGTTTTTGATGGCCCACACCTTACGTAACAAGCTGATCGGTGTCTGGCAATTGCAGTCCTTTGAGTTTGTTCCAGCAGATGGCTCGCCCCGCTATCCGGGGCTGGGGCCCAACCCCATTGGTCAACTGATTTACACAGAAACAGGCCATATGGGGACACAACTGGGCAGCAGCACCAGAACGGTACAGGACAGTTGTCAGTCCCTACTGGATACGTACCTGGCCTATGCAGGTACGTTCGAAGTAGACGAGGCGACCCAATACGTCACCCACTTTGTTGATATGTCTCTGTACCCCGATTGGGTGGGCGTTCCCCAGCTACGCCTGGCACGCTTTACCCAAGACGCGCTGGAACTGAGTACCCGTGAGCCCGTGGTGGTGGCAGGCAAGCTGGGCGTGGGCACCTTGCTGTGGCACCGTGCCGAGCCGGTCTAGGCAAACTGGTTGAACGCCATGAGCAAAGTCCAGCCTGTGCTGGTCATGTCAGTGTTGAACCGCGCTATCGAGCAAGCCCAGAAAATAATCCACAATCGCATGGGCACGTCTGTCCTTGCGCATGGCCAAGGACAAGGGAATCGTAAACTGACGCTGCTGTGGGTCCACCGCAATCATCTGGCCCTTCTCTACCCAACGAGCCGCCACGTGCTCAGGCAGAAAACCGATGTACTCTCCGGTCAAAATCAAAAAAGCGATTCCTTCCCGATCACTGGCGGTAGCGACACAATTCAAATCCTGATGCTGTCCAATCGCCTCCGGGCTCATGCGATAAGCGGGCGCAATAGCCGCAGCCTGGCGCAAGGCTTCCTGAGACACCGCGCCTTTTTGCACCGCTGCAAACAAAGGATGCTCCCAGGAGCAGTACAGAAAATAAGGCTCGGCATAGAGCGTGCGATACTCCAGCCCGCTCAAGGCATTAGTTTCGGGCAGCACACCCATATGCAAACGGCCATCCAATAAACCGCGCTCAATTTCACCTGGCGTGCTCATGCTGATATGCACACGCACCGCCTCACTGTTTTGCCGCAAGGCACGCAAAGCGGAGGTGATGTGCATATGAGGCTGCGAGATCAGGCTATTCATCAAGCCTATATTCAAATCTCCCCGCAAGCTGGAATGCAGCTGGTTCACTTCACTGCGAAAATTCTCCACCGCAGCCATCAAGGTTTCACTGGCCCGCAATACTTGCCGCCCTTCCTCCGTCAAAGCAAAACCGGCCCTACCGCGCTGGCACAAGCGGATTCCGCCCAGGCGCTTTTCCAAATCGCTCATATGCAGGCTGATGGCCGAACGCGTAATCCCCAGCACACCTTCTGCGGCCGAAAAGCTGCCCACTTGCGCCACCGTTCTGAACACACGCAGCAGACGCAAATCAAAATCGGAAACCTGCAACAGTCCTTTGAGCTGCATATAGGTAAGTAAAACAATAAGTGAAGTTAAATAAAAACGTATTTTACTCAACAACTTAGCTCTCTACACTGGGGGTATTCACCGCCTTGAGGAGACAAACATGAACTCACCCTACTTCGCGCCACAGCAGATTGCCAGTGAACTCAATCTCCAGTCCCACTGGATGCCCTTTACCGCGAACCGACAATTCCAGCAGGACCCGCGTCTGGTCGTCAAAGCCGAAGGCAACTGGCTGTATGACCAGGAGGGTCGCCAGATTTTTGACGGCCTGTCCGGGCTTTGGACTTGCGGGGCTGGACACGCCCGTCATGAAATCCAGGCCGCCGTGCATCGCCAACTCGGACAGCTGGACTATTCTCCCGCCTTTCAGTTTGGACATCCCACCGCGTTTCAACTGGCCGACAAACTAACCCAGCGCACCCCCGATGGTCTGGATCATGTTTTCTTCACCAACTCCGGTTCTGAATGCACCGACACCGTCGTAAAGATGGTGCGAGCCTACTGGCGCATCAAAGGCCAGGCAACAAAAACCCGTCTGATTGGCCGCGCTCGTGGCTACCACGGCGTAAACGTGGCCGGTACCAGCCTGGGCGGTATCGGCGGCAACCGCAAAATGTTCGGTCAGTTGATGGATGCCGACCACCTGCCCCACGTGCTGCAAGCCGATTGCGCCTTCACACGCGGCCAACCCGAAACAGGGGGCCTTACCCTGGCCGACGAACTACTGAAGCTGATCGAACTGCACGACGCCAGCACCATTGCCGCCGTTTTTGTCGAACCCGTCTCGGGCTCGGCAGGCGTACTGGTGCCCCCTACCGGCTATCTGCAACGCCTGCGCCAGATTTGCGATCAGCACAACATCCTGCTGGTCTTTGATGAAGTCATCACTGGACTGGGCCGCCTGGGCACCTACACCGGAGCCGATTACTTTGGCGTCACCCCCGACATCATGACCATGGCCAAGCAGCTGACCAACGGTGCCATTCCCATGGGTGCGGTCATTGCCAGCAAAGAAATCTACCAAACCTTCATGGGCCAGGACCTGCCACTACACACCGTGGAGTTCAGCCACGGCCACACCTACTCCGCCCACCCTGTCGCCTGCGCCGCCGGACTGGCTGCCCTGGAGTTGCTGGAACAGGACAACCTGCTGCAACGTTCTGCCGAACTGGCCCCGCATTTTGAGCAGGCCCTGCACCAGTTGCGCAATAGCCCGAATGTGATCGACATCCGCAACTGTGGCTTGGCAGGTGCCATCCAACTGGCCCCGCGTAACGGTGACCCCACCATCCGTCCCTTTGAAGCCGGCCTACAGCTGTGGAAACAAGGCTTTTACGTACGCTTTGGTGGCGACACCCTGCAATTTGGCCCCGCCTTCACCACCACACACGCCCAGCTTGATTCATTATTCGATGCCGTCGGTGGCGTCCTGAAGCAACTGGCTTAAGCCTCCCAAAGGGCGGCCTATCTTGGGCCGCCCCAAATCAGCTCCACTCGTTGCAACTGGAAACCTTAACTTTCTACCCAAGCAGCCCCTGTAACCGGCTCCAAGATCCACAAACGCGCCATAATACGAGCTTTGCTCCACAAGAAATATTCAGCGCCATGAGTTCTCCCACAACACCTACCTTTGCTCAGGCTCCCATCGGCCTGTTTGACTCGGGTGTGGGCGGTCTGTCCATCTGGCGCGCCCTGCGCCAGTCCTTGCCAAACGAAAACCTGCTGTATCTGGCCGACTCACAATGCGCCCCGTACGGCGACCGTTCCCCGGAATGGATCATTGAGCGCACCCTGTGCATGACACAGTTGCTGGTCGGCCAAGGCTGCAAAGCACTGGTCATCGCCTGCAACACCGCCACCCTGGTGGCAGCCCAGGCCTTGCGCGACACGCTAAGCATCCCCATCATCGCCATCGAACCCGCTATCAAACCCGCTGCTGCCCTGAGTCGCAGCCGCAGCATCGCCCTGATGGCCACCAGTCGCACCTTGGACAGCGGCGGCCTGCAAAGCCTGATCGAACGCTACGCCAGCGACGTGGAAGTCATCCGTATCCCCTGCCCCGGCCTGGCCGACCGCGTCGAAGCCCTGCAGTTAAGCGGCCCGGAAATCGAAGCAGAGCTGCGCGCCCGCCTGGCCCCTGCCCTGCAAAGCCAGGCCGACACACTCGTGCTGGGTTGTACCCACTACCCCTTCCTGCGCCCCACCATCGAAGCCATCAGTGGCTCGCGCTTCCATATCCTGGAACCCTCCTTCGCGGTCGCCGCTCAAGTCCACCGCCGCCTGGAACAAGCTAACTGCCTGAACACACAGGCTCAAGCAGGCAACAGCGCCTTCATCAGCAGCGCCCCCATGGAGCAAGCGCGACAAGTCATCCGAGCACTGACAGGACTGGCAGAACCCACCATGCTGACATTCCCGACGCAAGCCGGAACACGCCCTATCGTCGCGGACTAGCACAAAGCAACAACAGACTCCCCGAGAGTGACGCCAGCCAGCGCCGCGCCAAACCCCGAGCCATCCCTGACTCAGACCATACCTCTGGGTGCCTTCTTATGCTCTTGTGTCATCGCTTGTCTCCTTCAAGACAATCATAGGCTCGAACACAAAATTTCCGACACTCTCCGCCGCGTCGGCAAGTTGTCCGCTTCCGCCCCCTGCTCCGAGGCCCCGAGTGGCGACCTACGAAGAGTGATAAAAACTACAACTCAAACCCATCACCCACCTTAAATTTGCTACTTAAAAGATAAAAATCACTTACAGCCCCGCCAAACTGCCCCGCCGTAACAAACCATCCATCACACCGTCATATGCCTGCCAAGCCGCAGCCAGCCAGGCTTTGAGCCCCGCTGCTCCCCTCCCCGCCCCACCCTTCACATAAAACACAATCCAATCATCGGCGGATTTTCTGATCCGTTCACAGGGCAGTCACACGCCCTTCCTACACTGCCCGCAGTCCTGATCCGATGCCGACTGGGCAGCCCACCCTCATGCACAGTCCGGCCTCTCTTTCCACCTTCTCTCCTTGAGTGGCTGTATGACCTTCACCTCCCGTCCCCAGAAATCCCCCACCGTGCAGCGCCTGCAACAAGCCGGGCTCTCTCTGTCCCTGGCGCTGCTGCTGACCGCCTGCGGCAGCGGCTCCGGTGGTAATGATGGCCCAGCTAACCCTGGCACCAATCCCGAAACCCCTACCGTAGAGCCCGGCGACAAACCCCAGGCGCTGGGCGGCAAAAAAGCCCTGATCGTCACTATCGACGGCTTAAGCTACGAAGCCCTGCTGCAAGCCCGTCAAGCAGGCCAGCACCCTGCCCTGAAAAACCTGACCATTGCCCCCGCACAAACCGGTGGCTACGCGGGCACTGCCAGCGAACAACGCACCCTGCCACTGCCTGGCTGGGCCTCCCTGATTACCGGCGTCTGGGCAGACGAGCACGGCCTGCGCGGTGTCGGCCAAGAAGACACCAAACTCAATAGCCCCACCTTGGTCGCCCAGACCTCCAAACCAACCCAGGCCGCCCTGGCCTTGAGTACCGGCGACTACCGCACACTATGGAGTCAGGATCTGCAAGAAGGCCGCATCATCGAAGCGGCCAACTGCACCGACTCTGATAGCTGTGTCAGCGAGCAAACCCAGAAATACCTGCAAGAAGGCAAATCTCTGATCCTGGCTCAAATCCAGGCTCCCGCCCGTGCGGCCAATCAGGCAGGTCTGGGTAGCCCGGCTTACCAACAGGCCGTCAACGACTCCCTGGCTGCGCTGGACAAGCTGTTCGCCCTGATCGACAAACGCACACAGGCCGATGCGTCGGAAGACTGGCTGGTCATCCTGACCACCAGCTACGGCCTGGACGAATTTGGCGGCACCACCGGCTCGCAATTTAACCGCAACAAGACCAGCTTTATTGCTACCAATAAAACCCTGGCCTCCTTGCCTGCCATCGACAGCCAAGTCTCCAGCAGCACGGACATGAACACCCTGGCCGCCGTCATTGACATCGCGCCCACCGTCCTGTCACACCTGGGTCTGCAAAACGAACAATACCGCTTCCGTGGCTCGCCCCTGCAAGCCGACACCCGCGTACACAATCTGGTTTTCAGCAAACCGGCCGACAAGAACATGGTGGACCTGAGCTGGGTGCTGCAAGGCGAAGCCTCGCAAGAAATCCAGGTCATGCGCGATGGCAAACTGATCGCCACCTTGCCTGCCGGCACTACCCAGTACTCCGATCCACTGCCTGCCTCCGATACCGCGCAAACCTACTCCCTGTATTACTCGGTCCAGGTTGGCAAGGCGGCCTCGACCCTGAAAGCCGATGTAGGCTACCAGCCCCCACCCAAGCTGGCTGACACCCTAAAAAACGGCCTGCTCAGCTATTACACCTTCAATAGCCAGCCCTTTACCGACGCCAAAGGTGGCAGCACGCTGCAAACCTCGACCCCTGCCGTGCCGGCCGGCCAATTGATTGCCGCTGACTTCCTGGACCCCAGCACACCCAAGGGTGGGCTGCGCATCATGGGCAGCAATGTCGATGGCAACGGCAACCGCGGTTACCGCCTGTCCATGAGCCGCAACCTGTTCACCCTGAGCAGCGTGCAGCAAATGACGATTGGCTTTTGGCTGCGCACTGCCAACAACTGCCACGGCTATGGCGCCTCCATCATGGCCAACAAGAACTATGACTCGGGCAACAACCCCGGTTTTGCATTGGGCCTATTTAACGCCAACGGCTGCGACATCCGCTTTAACACGGGCTACGGTGGCGGCCGCAACGAGAGCCAGGGCTACAACATCACCCCCGACGAATGGGCCTATGTAGCCGTCGTCATCGACAAGGCCCAAGGCAAGATGCTGGGCCACGTGTTTGACCCCAAAAAAGGCGCGCAGTTTGGCTCGGTGGCTCTGGAAGCCCGCACTTTGCAAGCCCTGGGGGGCACCGGCACGGGCGAACTGGGCTTGAACGAAGACGTTACCGGCCAGTACTACAAACGCTGGGGACGCAGCGACATCAATATGGACTTTGGCGAACTGGCCATGTGGGACCGCGCCCTGAGCACGGACGAACTGACCAGCATTTACGAATCCCGCCAGCCTCTGTCCAGCCTCCAACCCTGATCGCCAAGCAAGGACTATTTATGACTTCCAAGAACGCTTCACTCACCTTTGAGCGCCTAAAACGCGCATCCGTCTTGTTGATGTTCTGCGGCCTGCTGGCTGCCTGCGGTGGTGGCAGCGACACCGATAGCTCGGGTAACACAGGCTCGCCTGAAGAGCCCACCGAGCCTGGCAAACCCACGCCCGAACCCGCGCCGCAACTGAAATGCGCCCCTTGATTGACTAAGAGATTAAGTACAATGACTTCACGCCGCAATTTCCTACGCAATATGACCGGTGCCAGCCTGGCTGCCGGTTCCCTGGCCGCTTTCCCTCCCAGCATCCGCAAGGCGCTGGCCATTCCGGCCAACAACAAGACGGGCACCATCAAGGATGTGGAACACATCGTCGTCCTGATGCAAGAGAACCGCTCATTCGACAACTACTTTGGCACGATGAAAGGCGTACGTGGTTTCGGGGACCGCTTCACCATCCCGCTCCCGAATGGCCGCAATGTCTGGCAGCAAAACCTGAGCTCCACCGAAACCATCATGCCCTACCACTTGGACAGCACCAAGGGTAATGCTCAGCGGGTCAACGGCACCCCCCACGCCTGGGTCGATGGGCAGCAAGCCTGGGACCATGGCCGCATGGCTTTCTGGCCCAAGTACAAGCGCCCCCACTCCATGGGCTACTACCGCGAAGCCGAGGTGCCGTTCCAGTTCGCCATGGCCAACGCCTTTACCCTGTG
This sequence comes from Alcaligenes sp., assembly GCF_050255915.1. NCBI lineage: Bacteria > Pseudomonadati > Pseudomonadota > Betaproteobacteria > Burkholderiales > Alcaligenaceae > Alcaligenes > Alcaligenes sp. Next base: position 59,227 of record NZ_JBFWIQ010000017.1, on the reverse strand, counting down.
CGATGCCTACCACTGCTCCATGCACACCGGTACAAACTCCAACCGCATGTTTATGTGGACGGGAACTAACGGCCCAACCGGGACGGGTGAATGTACCGTCAACAACGCCTGGGACAGCCTGGGTTCCTCGGCGTTGGGCTACGAGTGGAAGACTTATCCCGAGCGTCTGGAAGAAGCCGGTATCAGTTGGAAGGTCTACCAAAACCTGCCTGACAACTTTACTGACAACTCGCTGGCAGGCTTCAAACAATATCGTCGTGCCAACGAACAATCGGGCAAGCCAAACAATACCCCTTACGAGCCGTCGGATGACATTGGTAATCCCCTGTACAAGGGCGTGGCCAACACGATGCCCGACGGTGGTTTCTTCGGCCAACTGCGCAAGGATGTCGAAGAAGGGAATTTGCCCCAGATTTCCTGGGTCGTGGCACCGGCCGCCTACTCCGAACACCCTGGCCCATCCAGCCCGGTGCAAGGTGCTTGGTACACGCAGGAACTGCTCGATGCACTGACATCGAACCCCGAGGTCTGGAGCAAGACCGTTCTGCTGGTCAACTTTGATGAAAACGACGGTTTTTTTGACCACGTACCGTCCCCTTCGGCACCATCCATTGATCCGGACACGGGCAAGCCTATGGGCAAAACCACCCTGACCGATGAGCAGATTGCTTTTGAATACTACAACTACCCCAGCCCCAAAGGCTTGATGGGTCAACCTCCACGTGACGGCAAGGTATTTGGCCCCGGGGTACGCGTTCCGATGTACGTGATCTCTCCGTGGAGCCGTGGTGGCTGGGTGAATTCGCAAGTCTTTGACCACACCTCCGTGATCCGCTTCATGGAAGAGCGCTTTGGCGTGATGGAGCCCAATATCAGCCCCTATCGCCGTGCAGTATGTGGTGACTTGACCAGTGCCTTTAACTTCGCCAGCCCGAACGACGAACCTCTGCCCACCTTGAACGGACGTCGTAGCCGTGACGAGGCCGATGCCATCCGCCGTGCCCAGGAACGCCTAGCTCAGGTGCCTCAGCCCCTGGACAATCAGCGCATTCCTGTGCAGCAAACCGGTGTGCGCCCGTCGCGTGCCCTGCCCTATGAACTGCACGTCAGCGCCCGCTGCGATAGCGAAAAAGGCGTACAGCTGCTGTTCTCCAACACAGGCAAAGCCGCTGCTGTTTTCCATGTCTACGATAAGCTGAATCTGGACCGCATTCCCCGCCGCTACATGGTCGAACCCGACCAGATGCTGGACGATGTCTGGGACGTTCAGGCCGATAACCTGGGTCACTACGACCTGTGGGTACTGGGCCCGAACGGCTTTCACCGTCACTTCCGTGGCGATGTCAGCGTACTGAGCCAGTCCGAAGCCGCTCGCCCCGAAATTCGCGTCTGCTACGAAGTCACCAAAGGCGATGTCTATCTGGAAATGATGAACGGCGGCCAGTCTGCCTGCACCTTCACCATCCAGTCCATGGCCTACCGCGAAGACGGCCCTTGGGAAGTGACGGTTGAACCAGGCCAGCAGTCCAAACAGTCCTGGGCCCTGAAGTCCAGCGGCCACTGGTACGACTTCGTGGTCCGCAGCAGCAACGACCCAAGCTACTACCGTCGCTTCGCAGGTCGAGTGGAGTTTGGCGCACATGGCGTCAGCGACCCAGCCCTGGGGATCCCCGCCTACCTGTAAGACTTAAATACTCTGAATCCAACGTTCTATTGTCTGACTATGTGTGCGTGCGCACCACGCACACTTTTTACCCCGATGCCAGTACTTGGCATCGGGGGTTTTTTTGATGGTTATGAGTGTGAAATATAGGCCAAGGCCCAACGACTGCAAGCAGACTTAACGGGAGTGGCGTGACCGAAGACTCAAGCCAATGTAATGCCTTCTACGTTGCCGCTTTCTTTTCAGTACCACCCTTTCATCATTGAGGGAAACCGGTTTCTGGGTACTGGCCAGCCCTACAACCGTGTGCAACACAGCACGGTCAGCAGTACGGGCTGGTATACAGATATCGGCCCCTGCATACAAGGCACGCTCACTGGATAAGGGGGACTCATCGGCCAGAAACAGAATGCCGACATTGTCCAACTGTCGCATCGCGGAAATAACGGCGTACACATCAAACGCACTCTCGCCCTCCCCGTCAATAATCAGAATGCGCAAGCGCTTTCCAAACATGGCAAGGTCTGTAGGACTGGTTGCTACCGTCGTACACACCCCGGAGCCGGCCAAATAATCATGCAGGGCCAGCATATCGCCCACACGCGATGATGCAGGCTGTGCAATCAGGAGAAAAACCACATCAAAATCATACATAGGGCGCGATACGCAGTCCTGTTATCACTGGCCACCCTTCATCAATTTAATAATGGCCTGTGTATGCTGGGCGTTCTGGGTTCCGATCAGCAAACGCCCGTCGGAAATCGTGTCACTGATACGAGCCACACTTACCAACTGCCCCTGCACACTTAACAGCAGATAGTGGCCGCGTGCCTGAGCCGTGACGCTGCGCAGTTTGCTGATGCCGTTCTGGTTCATCTCCAGTAGCAAAAACGTACCTTGATCCTGAGTCGTTACAGGCGTGACGCGATGCAAATCGGCTTGCGTCAAAACGGGCTGGGGCAGCGCATAAAGAGAGGTTCCCCCCACATCCACAGCCACCAAAGGCGCTTCCGCTTTCTCCTGCGCCAAATGCAGAGTAATGACTGTTGTCGCTTGATTGCGAGAGGCTGTTGCTGCCACCGCAGGGGCCTTGGCCGACGAGGCTGAACCTTGCATGACAGGCGGTGCCGGATCTACAGGTTCAGGAGCCTGGCGAGGCATCGTTTGCTGACAAGCAGCCAGGCCACCCGCCAGAACCAGTAGCGCTAATTTGTGCAGAATATTCATTATTTTCTCAATCACGGCACGCAGCCCGACAAGCCGGGTGCGTGCCTGGTTACCGCATCCAACTTAACGTTGGCCTTGAACCTCAATATCAACCCGACGATTCGGCGCCAGGCAAGCGATCAACTCAGTGCGATTGTGTTGATCACACTGCACAAGGGGACGATCCTGGCCAAAGCCTTGCGTCACAATCGCGGCGGCTGGTATACCCTGCGCCGACAAGGCCTGTCGTACCGTCTGGGCACGTTGCTGCGACAAACGCTGATTCGATGCCGCATTCCCGATCCGATCCGTATGGCCGGAAACCGTCACCCGTTCAATGTTGGACATTTGCTTGAGCTGGCCGGCAATATCGCCAATCGTGCTCAGACCCGCGCTGGTCAAAGTCGCACTGCCAAAGGCAAAGGCCACATCCCCGGAGAGCGAAAAAGGCTGAATTGTCGCGGTCTTTGGAGTGGCATCCAGAACAGAAGCACACTCACTGGGCTTCCAGTAAAAGCTGCGGCCCAGCTTGTCCTGGTCAAACAGCACCTTGAACTGACACGTCTTGATGCCCTGTGCCGTGTTGAAGTGGAACAGGTAATCCCACTCCCGCACCTTGAAGCCTTCGGCAAAGTGCGGGCGACCCAGCAAGTCATACAACTGATCGCGTGTCACGCCTTCCCGGACCTGACGCAGATTGTCGATATTCGGGTAAGAGCCCGTGTGAAAAGTCGCTTTGTCCACTTCAGGAAACACCGGGTTTTCTGTATGACCTTCCGAGTCCACCTGACTCAAGGTTCCGCAACCAGCAAGAACCAGACTGCCCAGCAAAGCAGCCCCAAACCAATTTTTCTTCATGATCTGAAATCCTTCAAAAGTGTGTGCTGTGCATCGGCGTCAATACGCCGATGCACCATAGAGTCAGGGCCGGCTTACCATTGATAACCAATACCCACGGCACCACCATAATCACCGCGTGAGGTGGTGTTGCCCGAGAGCTTGTAGACCCATTTGCCGTTATCGGTAATTCCGGAGAAACCAATGGCCATACCGGACTCGCCACGCCAGGTACCTCCAGCCATGGACATCATGTGTTTGCCCGGCAAGTAAGCCTGGGGCAGTGACGCTGTTGCCATGGCGGCCGCCACACCTGCACTCAAGCGGTTATCCAGACGATTGATATCGTGACGAATATTGTTGATCTGGCCTTGCAGATTGCCCGCAACCTGATTCAACTGGCTCACGTTCACCGCATCGGTGTCATTGACACCCGCCGCCACATTGGTAATGTGCTTGCCGGACATATTGATGCCGTTCTCATTGATGATCGGGCCACCGTTATTGATCTGAATTTCATCGGCCTGAACAGTCACCGCCGTAATGGAGTTGACCTTCAGATCCTGGGACACCGACACCTTGATATCAGCGCCAACGGTCTGGCCTGCATCATTGACCCGGTCCGTCTTGGAGATCACGATGTTGTCACCTTCAACAAAGCCCACCGTGTTGCCATTGTGGATAGGCGTGCCATCACCGGAGCCATTATTGCCACCGCCTGTGGAGCCGGAGCCATTGCCATTGGAACCACCGGTATTGCCGCCTTCCTTGCCATCCGTCGGTGCCTCAACATTCCAGTGCATGCTGTCCAAAACATCTTTCAAGGAGGAATGCTGGCCACCGTTGTAAGCAAACGAGCCGTTTCCATCCAGACCAATAAAGGACTCGATAGGCTGGAGCTGGCCGTAATTGACGGCATCCGTCGGATTGCGACCGGCGGCCACATTGGTGATGCGCATATCACCTGCATTGATGCCAGCCAGGGTGATGCTCGGGCCATTGTTGATGATCAGGCCGGTGTTACCCAGGTGTACGTCGTTTCCTACCGCAACCCCTGCGTTGTTGATGACGGTATCGCCGGTCTTCAGGCTGCCATCTGCACCCAGATCAATGTCCTTGTTCAGCTTGACTTCAAGCTGTCCGGAATCATCGGTGCCGGTCTGCTCGACCGTGACATTCTTGTCACCGACAAACGCAACCTGGCCGTTCGGGCCAATATTGGCGCTATTACCCTGCGCATCAGTCACATTCCAACCAGCGCTGGCAAGGTCATTGACTTGCTTGAGCTGGTCTTCAGTAGCCGCCTGACCGCTGGTGTAGTTGTCCGGATCCCAAGTCAGATTGGTCAGGCCACCAATTCGGCCAGTATCACCATTGATCGTGACCGGGTTTGCTCCGCCCACCACGACCTGCGTGCTGCCGATAGCCGTGCTGTTACCGGCCGCATCTGCTACCGTGATCGAACCTGCGCCTACGGTAGTCGTGTCACCGGCGGCATTGCTGACCGTGGTACCTGCCGCTGTCGTGGAGGTTTTGTTACCGGCCCCATCATCCACAGTCAGACCGTCGTTATTGACGACCGTATTTCCTGTCGTCAGGCTGCCATCCGCACCCAGATCAATGTCCTTGTTCAGGTTCAAGGCCAGGTCCGTGCCTTCACGCGAAATATTGATGTTGCCGTCCGTATTGCTGAAGTCCACCGAAGCACCTGGCTTGACGTTCTCGGCGGCACCACCATTGGCACTGATGTTCCAGCCTGCGTTGGCAACCTCTTCAACTTCCTTCAACTGCGACACATTCACGGCGTCAGTATCTTCTGTACCGACAGCCAGATTGGTGATCTTCTTGCCACCCATATTGATGCCGTCGCCGTTGATCACCGGACCACCATTGTTGATGGTGATGCTGTTCAGATCCGTCAGGTTCTGAGCCATGACCAAGTTCAGCTTGTTTCCATCGCTATCGACGCGCAGGTTCGCACCGGTAGAGGCTTCGCCCTCGGCCAGTTCACCTGAAATAGCCAACGGCGTGCTGTCGCCCAGCGTCTTGGCAATAGTGCTACCGGTATTGCCTGCAAAGCTCAAGCCGTCATTCTGGGTAGCGACTTCACTGCCCTTGTAAATGACATCACCCGCGTTGTTAACGACAAAGTTGTCACCCAGACGGGTTTCACCCTGAACGGTCAGGTTATTGGTAGTGATGCTATCGCCATTGACGACCGTATCGCCCACAGTGACGCTATCACCGTTGATCACGGTATCGCCCACGGTAATGCTGTTGCCTACGGTCAGATCATCGGCCAAATTGAAGGCCAGATCAGTGTCGGTGCGAGTCACCGTGATGTTGCCATCGTCATTGCTGAAGTCCACCGATGCACCTGGCTTAACGTTCTCGGCAGCACCACCATTGGCACTGATGTTCCAGCCTGCGTTGGCAACCTCTTCAACTTCCTTCAACTGCGACACATTCACGGCGTCAGTATCTTCTGTACCGACAGCCAGATTGGTGATCTTCTTGCCACCCATATTGATGCCGTCGCCGTTGATCACCGGACCACCATTGTTGATGGTGATGCTGTTCAGATCCGTCAGGTTCTGAGCCATGACCAAGTTCAGCTTGTTTCCATCGCTATCGACGCGCAGGTTCGCACCGGTAGAGGCTTCGCCCTCGGCCAGTTCACCTGAAATAGCCAACGGCGTGCTGTCGCCCAGCGTCTTGGCAATAGTGCTACCGGTATTGCCTGCAAAGCTCAAGCCGTCATTCTGGGTAGCGACTTCACTGCCCTTGTAAATGACATCACCCGCGTTGTTAACGACAAAGTTGTCACCCAGACGGGTTTCACCCTGAACGGTCAGGTTATTGGTAGTGATGCTATCGCCATTGACGACCGTATCGCCCACAGTGACGCTATCACCGTTGATCACGGTATCGCCCACGGTAATGCTGTTGCCTACGGTCAGATCATCGGCCAAATTGAAGGCCAGATCGGTGTCGGTGCGAGTCACCGTGATGTTGCCATCGTCATTGCTGAAGTCCACCGAGCCGCCCGGCTTGACGTTCTCGCTAGCGGCACCATTGGCACTCACATGCCAGCCTTGAGCAGCATATTTGATCGCATCGTGCACCGTGTTTTCGCCGGTATCACCGATATTGCTCATGCTCAGGCTGCCGTCAGAAGCCAGCGCGGCATTGCCACCCAAGATGTTTTTCGTGGTGTTGGCCACATTGCCCAGCACCGCGTTCGTAGCATACAGTTGGCTGCCATTGATCGCATCTGTGCTGCCGGGGTTGATCCGACCAGCAGCCACATTTGTCAGTGTGCGCTTGTCCTGCTCCGTTCCCACACTGACGGTGCCAACAGGATTCGTACCGGCAAAATTGCCATAGCTCAATCCATTTAATGAAGCATTGCTTGTGCCAACTGCGCCTGCAGTCACCGCAGCATCCCCCAGTGCGACCGAACGTGCATTGCCTGCCTGTGCGCCCTGTCCAATAGCGACAGCACGGTCAGCCGTGCTGCGAGAGTCTGCGCCCAGCGCAATCGCCTGTCGTTCGATAGCCCAGGCATCACGGCCCTGCGCAATCGAATCTTCGCCAAAGGCATGAGCGCCCTTGCCCTGTGCCTGTGCATAATCAGCCGTTGCCTGTGCTTCCCGTCCGACCGCGATGCTGCTGTTGAACTCGGCTACAGAATCCGTACCCAGCGCAATGGAGTCGCGGTTCTTGTCCTGGTTTTCCACATCAGGATTAGCTTGGCCTGAGCGAGCGCGAGTTCCCATGGCAATACCGCGTGCCGCAAAGGTTTCGGCATCCGTACCGCTGGCTTGGGAATCACCGGCAGCCGCCCGTGACCGGGTGCCAAAGGCCATGGCGTCATTGGCTGTTGCCGTTGCATTGCTACCCTGGGCAATACCGCGAGCCGCATTCACCACCGAGCCTTTACCAATCACAATCCCTTCCACTGCCGTGGAGCTGGACTCTGTACCAATCACAATTGAGTTCTCGACCGAAGGACCATTGGCCTGACGATCTGTATAAGAATCCCGACCAATGACGATGGAGTTCTTGTCACGGCTAACGACGTGCGTACCAATCGCCACACCGCCCTCATCTCGGGCCTCCGATTGTGAGTTACCAATGGTGGTGGAGTTCAACCCCAGTCCCTTGATGTTGTGCCCCAGCACAACAGCGGACACTCCCTCGGCTCCCGCCATGTGCCCGATTGCAACCGAGTCCCGCTCCTTGGTCGTGGCATCTGGGCCAATGGCAATCGAGTCAATCGCGGTGGCGGCCGCCCCGTTATTGTTCTTGTTGCCCTTATCCACACCACCGTCATTCACACTGAAATAACGTGTTTTACTGTCTTCAATCTGCTGCCCCCAGTCATCGCCAATTTTTTCAGCCAACTGGTCGTAATCCACGGGGCCACCCAAGGCAGCTTGATCCACAACCGCCTGCAACTGACGCACGTTCACCGCATCAGTATCATTGGCTCCGTCTTCCACATTGACAATACGACGCGTGAATGCATTTCCTGACTCACTGCTACCGACAGAAACCGCACTACCGGAGAATCCACGATTGGTAAATCGGCCTGTACCGGAAACATCACCTTGAACCGAGTGAGAGTTCAGGCCTAAAGCGACAAAACCACTGTCTGCATATGCATTTGGACCCATGGCTGTACCCGTGCCCAATGCCATTGACTGGCGACCTACGGCAACACCGGTATTGCCGGCGACCGCGTTATAGCCAATGGCAATGCCCTCTGTATCTGCACTGGCGTTGGCACCGATACCCACGGCACGATTTGACGTACGCCCCTGATTAGCATTGGTGCCCAGGCTAATGTTGTCATCGCCCGTCACACTGGAACCAGCCCCTTTCCCCATAGCGACGTTCTGATTGCCATCCATGCCATTGCCGGCATTGTCACCAATTGCCGCATTGAACTGGCCCTTGACGTTCTGACCGCTAGCCTGACCAATCGCAATATTGTGAGAGCGGTCTCCAGGCAGATGATTGCCCGTGGCCTTGCCGGCGTCACCACCGATGGAAATATTGTTTTCTGCATCGGCCTGAGCGCCCAGCCCCAAAGCGATACCGTTAACCCCACTGGCCTGTGCTTGCGTACCCAAAGCAAGCGCATTATGTCCACCTGCTGCTGCTTCACGACCCACCGCAACACTGGCCAGACCACTGCTCACACTGTCCTTGCCAATGGCTATGGCCGCCTCCGGTTTGGGCTGGCTGTCTGCACTGGCGACACGGGCACCATCACCCAGCGCAATGGCACTGTCGGCATCGGCCAACGCCCCCTGGCCTGCGGCCATACTGCGATCACCCTCAGCCTTGGATTCAGGGCCAATCGCAATCGACTCTTCGCCGTTTGCCTCGGAATCGGGTTGTTCTGAATTGGCGCGGAAATACTTCACGCCAGGATTGGTATCATCCACACCCAAGGCGGTCAGATGATTGTTGATCGTTACCAGTCCTGCTTCAGCCGTTCCAATGCGGCTGCCCTGATCAGCAATGGCCGTTTCATTGCCCGAGATTCGGGTGTCATGACTCGTAATAGCCGTTTCATTGTCCGTAATACGAGTCCCATGATCCGTAAGAGTGGCCTCATTGCCAGCAACCCGAGCTTCCAGCCCATCAATCTTGCCAGTATTGGTCTGCACATCTGCAGCAGTGGCCGTTAACTGCGCCATGGTCGCCACAGACTCACCACCTACCGTAATCTGATCAGCACTCAAGGCACCGGAGACCGTCAGGCTGCTCAACCCGACAATGCTGCCTCCCCCAGTAAACTGGATGGTGCCGCCTGGAGCGGTAAAGTTAATCAGGTTGCTCTGGCCGTCGCCAGGAATCTCGACAGCAGCCCAGGCATTGCTCACTGCCAAAGCGCCCACTGTCAAACAAGCCGCCCATCCCATACGAGCGGACAAAGCCGAACACTTTCCCCCTTTTACGCAAGAAGAGCTGCGCTTTCCTTTCGCTGTCTTGTTCTCTGAAACGGCAACAAATGTTCCAGTTTGCTCATTCCATATGGTTTTATAGACGTGATTCATCTCTATTCCTGATCCTTTAAGGAATATCTGTTGAGTGCAAAGTTGGTGTGTGTGGGGTTGAAACTGTCTCGAACGGACAAAGGTTCCGCCCCCTCCCATGGGGGTTGAACGCAAGGAGATGTAATGAAGTAGCCCTGGACGGCATGCACACCGGCATCGACACTCAGCCGGAAATCCTGCTCCGTCTCAATGCCTTCTGCGATGACGTATTGGCTGATGCCACAAGAGGCCTGAACCCAGGAGTTCAGGGCGGCAATACCGTCCCTGTGCCGTGCTTGATGCACAAGGGTCTTATCAATCTTGATGACGTGAGGGCGGATCTGACGGGCCAGCTCCAAGGTGTTGAAACCAGCTCCGATATCATCAATGGCCACCTTGCAGCCCAGCCCGCGCAAGGTGCAAAGCAGCTTGGCGGCAGCCTCATGGTCAAAGACGCAGGCCGTCTCCGTGATTTCCAAAGTCAGGCGACTGGCTAACTGCGGAGCATTGCCCAACACAGCAATCAATAGTCGCCACCACGGCCCGAGCTGCAAGGACAAGGGAGAAATATTGCAGGCCAGGTGAATGTCCGGATAACGCTCCAGGAGCTGCACCACCGACCAAAGCACACTGGCATCAAGGCGTTCCGTAACATGCAAGCGCTCAATCGCCTGCACAACGGGTGCGCACGAGACTGACTGAAAGCCTGTGCCGGCATCGTCCCAGCGCAACAGCACCTCGTAGTACAGAACGTGATCGTGGTCCTGGACAAAGACAACGGGTTGAAAGGACAGGGCAATCTTGCCGTCTTGCATCTCTGCAAAGAAACGGGTTGCCAGCGCCATATCTTGTCGAGTCTGCTCGCAGTCCTGTGACTTGAGCTCGGAAAAGGCAATCGTGCTTGCCAGCGAACGCAGATGAGGGGGGTAAGCCGGCTGGTCAACGGATGCTTCCACCCAAGCCAGTACCACATTCACAAGGATGCGCTCAGTGCCACACCTGACTGGCTCATAGCACAGGGCCGCCTTGCATCGTTCGAGAAACAGATCCTTGTCAAACTGGGAGTGCAAACGGCTATCGCTCAAGCCGATCAGCACCGCACAGTCCAGTACCAGCATGTCGCTACGCGCCACGCCACAAAGACGCAGACGCTCCTGAATGGCGGACAAAAGAGCTTGCCGAAACACCCCCCCACCGTACGCCTGCGCAAGAGACTGCACACTGCGCAGCCCTAACAACAGATAGCTGCCCGAAGGAGTCGCTTTCTGCAACCAGCAAGACAAAGACTCTACCGACTGGACGCCCATTACGCGCCCCGCATCGCCGGCCGACGCTCTGGACGCTGAGCCTGAATCAGCGCTTTACTTTCAACCGGGCTACGGTCAAAAAGCCTCCTTTATGTCAACATCATTTCCATAACAAATAGACACGTTTGTACGTGGAAACTACGCTGAAAAGGATCATTTCGATGCGCTATTCGGTTGGGACTAAAAGGAGGCTTCTTGTCAAAATTACAGGCCTATTTACGCCTTTTCTTAACCATTGTTGACTCTTGCCTATGGCTAGCTGCAACGTTCTTCAGAAAGTGCATCGGCCAGACCTACTTCGTGTTGACACACATGTGCCAGCCGCTAACACTTAATCAGTATCTGCATCTGAAACACAGCGTTAATAAAAAATTACGTAATAGTTTTTATTGCAGTACGAGCGACCTCAATCGCCGTTTACGTGGCAGCAGGTTTGCATGCGGTTAGTAAAACTTGACATCGCGTGGCCAACATTCCACTAGACCATCCTTGGGTTTACTAAGATCGATTGCATTGAGATGTACTCGAGTGGGGGGGGGGAGGCTGCGCTTTGCGCTAGAAAGATGGGTACTATGAGTAAGAAATATGGATATGCACGCGTTTCAACACAGGATCAAAACCTGGACCTACAGATCGCGGCTTTAAAAAAAGTGAATTGTGATCATATCTATACGGATAGAGGAATATCCGGGGCTAAAGCCTCACGTCCAGGACTGAATCATCTGCAGCAAAAATTGAAATCGGGCGACACGCTGATTGTTTGGCGTCTAGATAGACTGGGTAGGTCATTGCGTTATTTAGTCGATACCATTGATCGCTTGGGCAAAGAGAATATCCATTTCATTTCCCTGACGGAAAATATAGACACCACAACGTCAGGCGGCAGATTGCTTTTTCATATGATGGCCGCCCTGGCCGAATTTGAACGATCTCTGATTAGCGAACGCACTCGCGCGGGAATGGCAGCGGCACGTGCCAATGGCAGACCACTAGGCAGACGCCCTGCCCTATCGCCTGCTCAACATCAAGAAGCCCTTATTGCGCTGACAAATCATGTTCCACTGAACATTGTGGCAAAGAAATATGACGTCCACCCCAGGACTATTCGCCGCATCAAAGCCATGTCCTCCTCATAGCTAAAACAACGCCGGAACAAAAGGGCCACTGTCATTGCCGCCAGCGGTCAATATGGTGGCAATGCTCTAAATAGAAAAAAAGCAGAAACACTGCCACCTTTTACTGCACCAGTTGATTCATCTCGATAATAGGCAGCATCACGGCCAGCACAATCAGCAGCACCAAACCACCCATCAGCAGAATCATCAAGGGTTCCAGCAAGGCGGTCATGGTCAGGGCCTTGCGCTCCAGTTCAGTCGACAAGGTCGTGGCCGCACGATCGAGCATAGGGGCCAGTTCGCCAGTTTTTTCACCGCTGGCAATCAGTTGTACCAATAATGGCGGGAACAAGGCACTGCGTTGCAAGGCAGTCGCCAAAGGCAGACCCTCGCGCACATGAATAGCGGCCTGATTCACCGCATCGCGCAAGGCCAGATTCGAGACCGTACGTCCTGCCGCTTCCAGGGCAGTCAGCAAAGCCACATTGCTACCAGCCAGAATCGCCAGCGTGGCGGCAAAACGAGCAGTATCCACACCCAGCAAATAGCCCCCCAGAACGGGCACGCTTAACAGCCGTCGATGAAAGGCCAGCTTCAAGGCCGGTTGTCGCAACAGGAAAGCGGCCAGCACAGCCAGCAGTAGTAACACCACAAACAGCACCACACCCCAGTCGCGTAACAGATCGCTGGCGCCGATCATCACGCGCGTGAGCATGGGCAATTGCTGTTTGGCTTGGGTAAATGCGCCCACCACCTGGGGGACGACATAGCTCAGCAAAAACACCACCATCGCCACAGAAATCAGGCTGACGATGGCGGGATAAATAAAGGCTGTCAGCACCTTGCCGCGCAAGGCTCCGCTGTCTTCGATAAAGCTGGCCAGACGATCCAACACTTGTTCCAGTTCACCGGACTGCTCACCTGCCCGCACCAATGCTCGGTAAATTTCAGGAAAGTCACGAGGGTGATTGGCCAGGGCATCGCTCAGGCTTTGTCCTGCTCGGATATCAGCACGCAAGGCTGCCAGCAGTTGCACCAAAGGCCGACGCGTCGCCTGCTCAATCACCACTCCCAGGCTGGCCTCCAAAGACAAGCCCGCCGCCACCAGACTGGCTAACTGACGAGTCAGCCAGGATAGCTCGGTGCGGCGCAAACCCGCACTGCGGGCACGAGCCACAGCACGACTGCGCCCCGCTTTCAGGGAAACGGTCAGCAGACCTCGAGACAGCAATTGCTGGCGTGCCAGACGCTCGCTCTCGGCCTCCAGCACCCCCCGTTCGCTGCGACCGGCCTGATCCACGGCCTCATAGTGATAGGTCCCCATACTGTCCTGCCCGCCTATAACTCGCGCGTGACGCGCAATACTTCTTCAGGCGTACTGACGCCCTGCTCCACCCACCGCTGAGCATCTTCACGCAAGCTTCGCATGCCCGATTCACGCGCGGCCTGACGCAAGGCGGGTTCGGCTCCGGCGTCATTTAACAAGTGCTGGGCACGTTCATCGATGCGATACAGCTCATGAATCCCAGTACGCCCCTGATAGCCCGTATGGGCACACTGTTGGCAACCTTCAGGGCTAGCCCGGTATTGCCCCTGCTCGGCAGGTTGACGGCAATGTCGGCACAGTTTGCGTATCAATCGCTGGGCCAGCACACCCCGCAAGGTAGAGGCCAGCAAAAAAGGCTCCACCCCCATATCCACCAAGCGAGTGGCCGCAGACACCGCATCATTGGTGTGCAAGGTAGCCAGCACCAAGTGGCCAGTCAGGGAAGCCTGCACCGCAATCTGCGCGGTTTCCATATCCCGGATTTCTCCGATCATGATGATGTCCGGGTCTTGTCGCAATATGGCGCGCAAGGCGCGCGCGAAACTCAATTCAATACGAGGGTTGACCTGCGTCTGGCCGACGCCAGGCAAGTCATACTCAATCGGATCTTCGACGGTCAGCACATTGCTGCGTGCCGTATCAATGCGCCCCAAAGCGGCATATAAAGTCGTGGTTTTACCGCTGCCGGTAGGCCCGGTGACCAGCACAATGCCGTGTGGTTGATGAATCAGCTCATCGAGCTGAGCCAAAATATCCGGGGCCATGCCCAGACGCTCTAGCTCCAGTTGCCCGGCTGACTTGTCCAGCAGGCGCATCACGGCGCGTTCGCCATGTCCGGTAGGCAGAATCGAGACACGCAGGTCCAGCGCCCTGCCTCCTACTTTCAAGGCAATACGGCCATCTTGTGGGAGCCGCTTTTCGGCAATATCCAGGCTGGCCATGATCTTGATACGGGACACCAAGGCTCCGTGCAAGGCCCGGCGCGGGCTGACGATATCGCGCAAACGGCCATCCACTCGATAGCGCACGACCGAGTGGGTTTCATACGGCTCCAGGTGAATATCACTGGCGCCATCCCGCACAGCCTGGGTAAACAAGGCATTAATCATGCGAATGACCGGCGCATCGTCCTGATTTTCCAGCAAGTCGGTGACAGCGGGCAATTCCTGCATCAGTCGATCCAGGTCCACCTCGTTGGCAGCGGCATCCACCACGCTGGCAGCATCGTCGCCCTGTGCATAACTGGCATCAATCAAGGTATCCAGTTCGGCATCTGGGATTTGCCGCTCGTCCAGCTCGGGATAGCGTCGCCGCAACTCCACCAAGGCCCAATCCGGTGTGCGCTCGCTAATCACCAACGTGCCCACACCTTGCTGCTGCGTCAGCACCGCGCGGTGCTGACGTGCCCAGGAGTAAGGCAGGCGGGTCATAGCGTCTCTCGCAGGTCTACCGCAGCGGATGAACCGGCGGCCTGTGGCAAGACCATGTGTCCCGCATCAGGGTGAAACCAGGTGGAACGATCCGGCAGTCCAGTCTGCACGGCACGCATATAGTTGTAGCGGTCCAAAGACAGACTCTGGCTGTCCTGCGCGTTACGCACGATATGCGGACGCAAGAACACCATCAAATTGGTTTTTGTACGCTTGCGTTTCTCGTACTTGAAAAGGCTGCCTACCAGCGGAATATCTCCCAGCAAAGGCACCGATTGTGTACCGTCCTCAATCGAGTCTTCCAGCAAGCCACCCAGCACAATGATCTGGCCATCATCCACCAGCACATTCGTGCTCAGTGCACGTTTGCGTGTGACGGGCGAGTTGGCCGATACCGACATGGCTGTATCGATACTGCTGACTTCCTGATAGAGCGCCATCTTGACGGTGCCCCCTTCCGAGATCTGCGGGCGCACTTTCAAGGTCAGCCCCACGTCTTCACGCTGAATCGTCTGGAACGGATTGCTGGCCCCGTCGCCCGTGGTGGTGTATTGGCCCGTCACAAAGGGAACGGTACGGCCCACCATGATGCTGGCTTCTTCATTGTCCAGCGTCATCAAGTTAGGAGTAGACAGAATATTGGTGCCCCCCTGGCGCTCCAGCGCTCGCGCCAGTACACCTAGATTGACAATCTGCTGACCCAGCACGTTCACCGTGCCTTTCACCACACCCAGGCTCAAACCAGCAGCCAAGGAATCAAGCGTCGTTGCCCCAGCCTTGGTGATACCGCTACCGCCCAGATTGGCACCGCCCACAAAGCCCGAGCCGCCGTCCGAAATATTGCCGCCGCCCGTCATCCACTGAATGCCGAACTCGGCCGCATTTTCTGCATTCACCTCCACGATCAGGCTTTCGACCAGCACCTGAGCGCGACGTTGATCCAGTTGGTCGATCACTTCACGCAAGCTGCGGTAGACCGGATCGGGGGCCGAGATAATCAAGGTATTGGTAGACGGGTCGGCTTGAACAGTCGCCCCACCAGCGCTAAAGGCCACGGTGCCACTGGCATTATTAGCGGCACTCAAGCCCATCTCGCCTTGGGACTGACCTGCTGTTGCCGACGTTTCCATTGCCTTGGCCGCGCCCGTGGTGCTGGAGGCATTGCCAGCAGGAGCCAGACTATTGCTCTGTTGCTGTCCACCCGTTGCCGTATTACCTGAGCCGGATTGCCCAGTCAAAGCAGCCCGCAACACTTCAGCCAACTGTACGGCCTGGGCATTACGCAAATAGACCACATGCAAATTGCCCTTATTGCTTTCCGGGCTGTCGATACGGCGTATCAAATCCCGCGCCAAATCCAGCCGAGCCGGACTGCCTGCCCGCACCAATACGGAATTGCTGCGCGGATCGGCAACCACCGTGATGCGTTGCGCCACATCATTTCCCGGAGTATCCAGCATTTGGGATGCCAAGGCCGCCACATCCAGCGCCACCCCGTAATCAATCGGGATGATGTCCGTATTCAAACCGGCAGGGGTATCGATCCCGGCGATCACCTGGGCAATGCGATCCAGATTATCACCATAGTCAGTCACAACCAGGGTGTTATTGGAGGGGTAAGCATTGATAGGATTGTTGGGCGAAATCATGGGCCGCAACACGGGAACCAGGGCCGTGGCATTTTCATAACGCAAGGTGAACACACGGGTTTCCAGCTCGCCACTGCCGCTGGCCCCGGCACCTGCGGCACGCACGGCACCGCCCTGTTGACGCGCCTCGGTTTCGGGCACTACTCGGCTGACCTTGCCATTGCGCAATACAGCAAACCCTTGCATCCGCAAGGCTGACAGCAACATCTCGTAGGCAGTGCGGGCGTCGACCGGCACCTCGGACACCAAGGTCAGTTGCCCTTTTACACGCGGGTCCACAATAAAGTTCTGGCCGGTAAAGCGCGCCAAGGCGGCCACCACCCCGTCCAGCTCAGCATCTACAAAATTCAAGGTAATGTCGTTGCCTTGCGGAAACTCGGCCGGGTCGGGCAGGTCGATCGGAGCGGCCCGGCCCCCGACTCGCTGCGGAACCCGACGCGTCACGGCAGCAGAAGGCGTATTGTCATTGGTAAAGCGCGGATCAGCCTGGGTACTGCGTACAGGCGTCTTGCCTACCGAAGCAAAAAACGAAGAAGGATCCGGGCCAGGCTCAGGTTTCTGACCTGTGCTGGCACAGGCGCTTAATAGGACGGCGGCCCCCAGACTTAAAAAGAAGCGAGGGCGCAGCCCAGGAAGTCGTTTGGTCAAGGTACTCATAGTCAAAATATGGTTATTCCTGCTTGCTAATCGTTGTGGCTATTCGCCATTGGGTCACACCCTGACGCTGAGGCCCCAAGGCCTCTAGTAACTCTTTGAATCGTTGATCGTCGGCCTGCTTGGCTTGGGCACGTCCTTCAAACAGCCCGCCTGCCGCCCCCCACTGACCCTGACCTGCCAAAGTCAGATCCCCCGCCAGGGTTCGCAGGCTTAGCTGCACACCCTGGCCCTTGCGGCTGACAGCCAATTGGTAATCACCCAGCTCGGCTTGGGCCGCCAAAGCCGAGCGCGCATTGCGCCAATCCAGCTCCAGCAAAGGTCCACTTTCAGCGGCCAGCGCCTGACTGGGCCAGCGCAACTGCAACTGCCCTTGCGGTTGTACGGTCTGCAACAAGGGATGCAAACGCCCTAAAAGCGCAGCGGGAACCGTTAGGCTTTGGCCAGAAATGCGCCAGCCTTGCAGGCTGGCTTGCAAGCGCACAGGCTGGTCCAGCCACGCATGGCTTACTTCCATTTGCGGCCAGGGCGTCAAACGCCAACGCCAACTGACAGGGCCGGGAACAGTGCGAGCCAACAAACCCGACCCCACCACCAGCAGACCTTGCCCGGAAGCCAGATTGCCGTGAGCCGTTTCCAGTCGTAGCGGCAATTGCTCCGGCTGCCAGATCAACATCATGCGGGCAGGCAAAAAGGGCACGGCGGCCAGCAGCAGACACACCGCCAACAAGGTCCAGGCCATGATTTTGGTCAGTTTTTTCATGCAGGCTCTCCTGCACCCAACACAATGCGGCCATCCAACAAACCTGCACGTTCGCGGCTATCTACCACCGAGCGACTCAGGCTGACTTCTTGCACGGCAAAGCCCAGCACACGAGGGGCGTGCATCAACCAATCCATCAAGGCAGGAGCGGCCACGGCCTGGCAGACCAGAACACGCTGCTCGGCCGGCGACACCTCTGTCTGACATTGGGTGCCCAAAGTCTGCAAGCTGCGCTGCAAGGCTTTGTCTTGTCCTTGCGCGTCAACCGGCGCGACCAGCTCTTTATCCAGGACCTGAATTTGCGACAACACGGTTTGCAGTTGCGCCATCTCATACTGCAGGCGCGGCAGCTCTTGTTTTGCCAAGGCCAGATCACGAACAGCGGGACGTAACAGCAACAACCACAGAAGCATCACAAGCAGCACAGCCCCCAATACCGACAAGGCCAACTGATCCCGACGGCTCAAGGCTCGCCAGTACTGTCGGGCAATGGCAAGCTTGTTATGGACGGTCAGCAGTACAGGCTGAAAGGCAGCAAATTTGCTCATTGCTGCCCCCCTTGCTGGCTGGACGCTTGCGCTGCTTTGTTCAAACCGATCTCCCACTGACGGGCCGACTCGCCCTGTTTCCACTCCAGCTCCGATTCAGCAGGCAAAGGTGGTGCAGGCAAATCGCTGGCCAGTGTCAAAAGCAACTGTTGGTCCTTGAAATTCAATGCGCGCACCTGTCCTTGCAAGGCAGGCCATTGCACGGCACTGGCCATCAACAACCGATCAAAAGGCGCCGAGGCCGGACTTTTATCGGCCAGCAAGCCGTCACGATGCTGTCTGGCCTGCGTCAAGGGCGCAACAATGACAGGCAAATGCGGCAAGGCTTGTCGAACAGCCTGCTCCATCTGGGTCTGTACCTGTTTCATCTGGGAGCGCAAGGACTGCGCCTGCTGCTGCAAGACCAAGGTCCAGCTCAATACCGCGGCCAGAGTCCACCACAGACTTTGGCGCAGCACGCTGTTCCCGCCGCCACTGGCGGCCATCTCCGGCATCAACAAGGAGCAAGCGGGTACTGTCAGCATTTGACCTTGGCCCTGCCTGTCTTGCTCATGCCCCTCGGACCAGGCATAGACTCCACTGAGAGGGACTCCGGCCTGGCGCGCTTGCTCTCCCAAGGCCAGCAAGGGCTGGCGCTCCGTCCAGACTAATTGACTCATACCGGCAGGCCCCGGTGCCGAGCAGGCCACCCACACCTGTTCAATAGGGCTCAAACACAAAGGCTCGACCGCACTGCAGGCCACGGCCTGCCGCCGCGACGCACTGACTGAAGGAATACGCGCCTCAGTCACCGTTGCCATCCCAGCCGGTAAAACCAGCTCCAACGATCGGGCCAGGGCTTTGAACTCCTGAATCGCTGCCCGGCCACGGCGCAATACCTTGGCACGCTTGTCGCGCAGCACAAAGTCCACCGGCTGATCCAGCCTAGGTGGGGAGTCCAAATAGATACGCAGCACTTTGCTCATCACTTCAACGAATCCAGACAATCCGGCTGCGGTCCGCAGCCCTGTTAATCAGGGCCTGGGTCGCTACCCGGCTATGGTCAAGTCGTAACTGACCACTTAATAAAAACCACTCACTGCGCACGGTCAGCGTTTGCCCCTCCAACGCCTCCTGACGTTGCAAGCGGGCTTGGACATCGGCCTGATCCCGGAACCACTGGCCCCGATCGCGCTGCGCCAACAGGCCACGCCACTCAACCAGACTGACGGAAGGCTGCACCGCAGCCAGCACCTGGGCACTGGCAGTATTCACATTCAAGGATTTGGCTTGCGGCAGGTAGCTGAGATAAGGTTCCAGTTGCTTGGCCTGTTGCACCGCATTGGGGAAAAAGTCCTGCAAATGGGAGGGCCAGGGCGCTTGTCCGGCCTGAGCCCGTTGCAGCCGCTGGGCCAACTCCAAAGCCAACGAGGGTTCCTGCTGCACACTGCCCAACAACTGCTCCAATGCCTGCACGTAGCGGGCCTGAATCCGGCCATCGCTTAGCAATAAAGCCAGATTGAATTTGCCCTGCTCGTCCTGGATATAGCCAGAGAAGTAAGCCGCACGGGTCTTGTCAGGAGTCTCTATCTTCAACTCACTCAAAGCCTGGGCCCACAAGCCGCCTTTATGCGTCACAGCCGAACGCTGCGAGTCCAAACGCAAGACCAGCACGGCCCAATCCAGCGCACCGCGCAGCAGCCAGTTGGCCTGCATGTAGTCACGCTCGCTGGCCAGTTGCGTTGCCAGTGCACTTTGACGCTGCACAATGCCCATAGTGGCAATGGACACTGCCATCACGACCACCAGCGCATTGATCACCGCCATGCCTTGTTGGGATCTGCGCTTCATAACAGCATCACCACTTTTCGGTAGGGGTGCTCCTGGCCTTCCAACTGCACCGTCAGCTCTATGCCTGTGGCGGCAGCTCCGGCTTGTTCAGGCCAGGGCCAGCTTTGCCAGCCACGTGCCGGAATCCAGATACGCAAATTCCAGGCAGTGACCTGCTCCAGCACAGCTTGCAAAGGCCCCAGCTCGGGCAAGGGATACACCGTTCCTGCCTGGGCAATGGCCCGCTGCAACACACCCTGCTGCAAACGCCATTGAATCTGCTGGGTTCCCGCGCCAGCATCGCTACGACGTTCAATCATCAGGATGGCCGGGCCTTCACCCTGGGCTTGCCAGCGAATACTGGCGGGCAGTACTGCCATCGCCCCGGTCGGGTCCACGGGGCCTGGCACGGGGGGCAGATGCAGCTCCAGATCCCGTCCCATTTGAGCCAAGACATTGAACAAGGCCTGGGTCTGACGTGCCTGCTGACCAAGTTGCTCATCCGCATGCAAGACCGCATCCAGGCCTCGCCAGGACATCAGGCTGATCAAGGCCATGATGGTCAAGGCCACCAGCATTTCCACCAAAGTAAAGCCTTCCTGGCCAGTATCTGTCATGGCAAGGACGCCAAGGTCGCGTGCAGCTCGGCCAGCACGGGGCCTTGGGGCAAGGCAGCCTGCACCGTTACCTGACGAAAGAAGCGATTGGCCGTGGCTTGCACGGTCTGCTTGCACTGCAAATTCAAGGAACCTTGGCGGCAAGGCACCACGGTTTCACCCGGATCGGGAAACAGGCGGCGCAGACGCATCTCGGCCACCACACCGTCAACGGCCAGCAGAGCCAGGCTGCGTTCATGCATGGCCTGGCTGCCAGAAGCACTCAGGCCCAGCGCACGCAATCCGGCGGTCAGGGCCACCGATACGATGGCCAGCGCAATCAACACCTCAATCAAACTCATGCCACGCTCTGTCATGACTGCACATCAAAACGGCCTGTCGGGTCGCTGCGAAGATGCAGTACCTCGTGGCCATCATCCAGCTCCAGCAGACGCGGCGCGGACAACCATTCATTCACAAAAACCCAGGGCCCGGCTGGCTCCAGGCGCACACGCACTGATTCCAGCGTCCAGGATCGCTGGGGAAACAATTGGGCAAAACGAGCCTGATCGCGCAGCCAGCCCACAGTGGGGCTGGAGCCATCGGTAGCGTCCGGAATCAGGCTGAAACGATAGCCCTGCTGATCCGCATTCCAGGCGACGCTGCGGCCACTTTCGCGCACATAGCTTTGCAACTGCGCCAGACGCAGGGCCAGTTGACGGGCTTCCCGCTGTATCCCCTGATCCCGGTCCAGTACCAGCACGCTTAAACCTGCGCTGCTGACAATACCCACGATCAACAAGACCACCAGGGTCTCGATCAAGGAAAAGCCCCGCTGTGCCACATCAGTCCCAATTGCCGATATCGGCATCACTACCCGCCCCGCCAGCCTGACCATCCGCCCCCAGCGAGAACACATCGATCTCGCCATGCACGCCGGGTTGCAGATACTGGTACGGATTGCCCCAAGGGTCGTTAGGCAGACGGTCCATATAAGGGCGCCAGTTGCGTGGCTCGGGAGGTTGAGCGGGGCGCTGGTGCAGCGCCGCCAAACCTTGAGCCGTACTGGGGTAACGGCCGTTATCCAGGCGATACAGCTTCAAGGCCTGTGTCAGCGCGGCAATATCCTGACGGGCCGCGACGGCACGTGCCTGATCGGGACGGTCCATCAGGCTGGGGACAACCAGGGCCGCCATAATGCCCATGATGACCACCACCACCATGACCTCAATCAGAGAAAAACCTTGTTGAGCGCGGGACTGAACCGATCCGGCCAAACGACGCGCCGGACTGCGAGATAAAGTAGATCGAGACATGAAGGAAATAAGCCACCCAAAAAAACCCAAGCTCTTGTCATACGGGCTTCATGCAGCACACGCACACTAAGAGCCCTTAAGACAGCCATACGGGCTGTCTGCCAATGCACTATTCGATGCAGTCTAAATGGGTATTATTTCCGCCATATTTCCGTCACATCTTTGGCTGCGTTTGTGTCAGGCCGGTATTGCTCTGGCCTTGATCAACCTGCTGATCCATCTATTCCTACCCTCGGAAGGAACGATTGCGCCTGTGCTGGAGCAGGACCACCGCGAACAGATCAGCACGCAACAAATTGCGCAGTGGTTTGGAGGCAGCACCGCCATGCCCGAGCTGCGTTTGCACGGCATGATTGTGAGTGGTCAGGGTGGGGCCGCCTTACTTAGCATTAATCAACAGGCGGTGCGCGCCTACCGCCCTGGTCAGGAGCTGGCACCAGGCGTGCTGCTGGATTCGCTGCAGCGCGAGCATATTGTGATTACGGTCGATGCCGTGCCCCAACAAATCGCCACCGAGCGTAAGGGCCCCGCCGTCATTGCCGGTATTCAGCAAGGGGCTCAGCCCTGAAGTGAAGAGTTAGCAGTATGATTTAAAGCTGTCTTTCTTCTTTCCCCCCTGGTGGGTATGTCTGCTTTATTTCGTCACTGGTTTGACAGCCTGCGCCCCAAGTCGCTGGCCATTGCACGCCCTGAAATGCTGCGTGCCACGCTAGGCGCCACGCTTAGCGTACTGATTGTTTCCTCTCTGAGCCTGTACCTGTCGGATTTTGCCCACACGCACCACTGGCTGGTAGCCTCCCTGGCGGCCAGTGCCTTGCTGATTTTTCTGGTGCCAACCAGCCCGTTGGCCCAGCCCTGGAATGTGTTGCTGGGCAATCTGGTCGGTGCTTTGACAGGGATTAGTTGCGCCATTTTGCTACCTCACCCAATTGCCGCCATTACCATGGCCGTGTGTGTGGCCATGCCCATCATGCTGGCGCTGCGCTGTGTGCACCCGCCTAGCGTGGCAATGGCGGTTTTCCCCGCCCTGAACGGGATTCACAATTACGACTTTGCGCTGTTTCCGGTCCTGTTTGACTCTTGCGTGCTGATTTGCCTGGGCATGCTGTACAACCGCCTGACCGGGGTTACCTATCCCCCCGTCCCTAAGCCCACCACTCGTGCGACAAGCACACTGTCACGCTTTACGGACCAGGATTACGATGCTGCGCTAAGCCACTACAACCAGACGCTGAACATCAGCCAGGACGATCTGGAAAAATTGGTCAGCTACGTTCATCAGTCGGCCTTCCGACGCAATCTGGGCACACGACGCTGCGCGACCTTGATGAATGATGCCCCCCTGTCCTGCCAGGTCAGCACGCCCTTGCAACAAGCCTGGGACATGATGCGCGAGCGCAAGATCAAGGCCCTGCCAGTGCTGGATCAAGACAAACATGTGAT
Source organism: Alcaligenes sp. (assembly GCF_050255915.1). Taxonomy (NCBI): domain Bacteria; kingdom Pseudomonadati; phylum Pseudomonadota; class Betaproteobacteria; order Burkholderiales; family Alcaligenaceae; genus Alcaligenes; species Alcaligenes sp. The sequence continues at coordinate 35,514 of NZ_JBFWIQ010000017.1, read as the reverse complement.
TGGTATTTTGGCCTTGTCGGACTTCTTGCAGCGCGCCGGACTGGATCAACCTGATAATCTGCGCCAGCGACTCAAGCGCTTTTTAAGCCCCCGCCAGCAATCGGCTCCCACGGTGGCCGAAGTCATGACCTCGCCTGCCGTCACCGCCAATGCAAACTGGTCTGTGGCCGAGCTGATTCCCTTGTTCAGCCAGGGCCGCCATCGTCATATGCCGGTAGTCAATGAACACAAAGAACTGGTGGGCATGATTACCCAGTCAGATCTGATGCTGGAGCTGTTCAGAATCCTGCAGCCTCCGCGAGACCAGCCGGACTGACTATAAAGCTGAGCTCCAATAAAAAACCCCACTGTTTGCCATCGCCAAACAGTGGGGACAGATCTGCATCAGTACATTGAGCACTGACACAACACCTTTTTAGTCAGCCTGCAAAACACCTCGGCGCAACTGGTCGCGCTCAATGGACTCGAACAAGGCCTTGAAGTTACCTTCACCAAAGCCATCATCGCCCTTGCGCTGAATGAACTCAAAGAACACAGGCCCCATCAGCGTTTCAGAGAAAATCTGCAGCAAGAGACGACGGTGACCACCTTCTGATGTGCCATCGAGCAAAATGCCACGGTTTTGCAGTTCTGCAGTGGGTTCTCCGTGCTCAGGCAAGCGACCTTCCAGCATTTCATAATAGGTTTGTGGCGGCGCCGTCATAAAACGCATGCCCATGTCCTTGAGTTTGTCCCAGGTGGCAATCAGATCATCGGTCAGGAATGCTACGTGCTGGATGCCTTCACCATTGAACTGCATCAGGAATTCTTCGATCTGGCCCGAACCCTTGGCGGACTCCTCATTGAGAGGAATACGGATTTTACCGTCGGGGGCCGTCATGGCCTTGGAGGTCAAGCCAGTGTATTCACCCTTGATGTCGAAGTAGCGAATCTCACGGAAGTTGAACAGGTGCTCATAAAACTGAGCCCAGTAGGCCATGCGGCCGCGGTACACGTTATGGGTCAGGTGATCGATCTCTTTCAGGCCCGCACCCACAGGGTGGCGGTCCACGCCTTCCAGGTAGACGAAGTCGATATCGTAAATAGAGTTACCTTCGCCAAAACGGTCGATCAGGTACAGAGGCGCGCCACCAATCCCTTTGATCGCAGGCAAGCGCAGCTCCATCGGCCCGGTAGGAATATCAACAGGCTGGGCGCCCAGTTCCAGTGCACGCTCATAGGCTTTTTGCGCATCACGCACCCGGAACGCCATGCCGCAGGCCGAAGGGCCGTGCTCGGCGGCAAAGTAAGCAGCGTGGCTCTTGGGTTCTTCGTTCAGGATCAGGTTGATCTCGCCCTGACGGTACAAGGACACTTTCTTGGAACGGTGTACCGCCACTTTGGTGAAACCCATCATCGCAAACACAGGTTCCATCACACCAGGCTGGGGAGCGGCAAATTCGATGAACTCAAAGCCCATCAGGCCCATTGGATTTTCAAACAAGTCAGTCATAGCAGACTCCAACTGTAATCAGGTAATCAAGGAGGGCGTAAAAACGCCTTGAAACGTTGACTCAAGCCTGGCTGGGAGGGGCGCAGGATATCCCGCGCACACTGCGTGCCAAGTGATCACCAAACAACAATTGAAACCCCAGAACTCTCACAGGCTCTGCTCCAGTGGGCGGGAACCCGAAATGCGCTCCCATCGCCGACACTTATTATGCGGGGAGCAAGCCCCTTTTCGATATAGAGCATTACCCTAGAAGTCTAAACCACCTGCCTTAGCGCGCCAGCAGCACAGGGACAGATGACAGCAACATCGCTACCCCGGACAAAGTCAGTAGACTCAACACAATGGCGCGAAAAGTGCTTTGACTGATCCCCACATACAGACGTGCGCCCGCCAATACGGGAATCAGCACCGCCAGCATGACCAACCCGATCGCGGGCAGCATGGACGAGACAATAGAACCGGAGGCGATATACGCCAGCAAGGTCACAGACAAGGTAGCCAGATTGAAGTTTTGAATAACGGCACGCTGCTTGTCTTTAGGCAGGCCCGTCATGGTGGTCCATAAAGTAGGAATCACCCCGGTCATCCCACCCAGACCGCCCATCACACCACCAATCAAACCCGCCAAAGCATTAGCCAAGCGACTGCACACCCGCACATGGCCCAGACGGCTAGACATCAGCATGACGGGGCACCAGATCACCATCAAGGTACCCAGAAACGCCTTGAACAGCGCTGCATCCAGAAAAGGCAGCAGATACGTTCCCAACGGCACGCCAAGCAGCCCACCGAATAAGAAAGGCAAGAGAATCTGCCAGTACGACGTGCGCCGCCGGGTAAAGGCGGCAATCATCTGCCCCGTCCAGGCACCACACACTGCCAGCACCGCCGCCAGTTGGGGCTCCAGAAACCAGGCCCAGCAGGACATGGCCACCATACCAAAGGCAAAACCTGACAGGCCCTGCACAAAACCGGCCACAATGGCGCCAAAGGCAACCGCCCAATAAACCGACTCCATATTCCCCTGCTGCTCCTGCATGTAGACAAGGTCACAGTATCCTTCTTGTGCGAAATGAGCGGGCAGAAAAAAGCCTCCAACTTGGAGGCTTCCCAAACTGTTACCGGCGTTGGCCAAAGTTGGCCAAATCATGCCTGGCTCAGATTGGTTCAGGCTGGGTCAGCAGCGCGCAGATCACGAGGTTGGATCAGCGATTCGGCACACAACACTTCATTGAGGGTCTCGGCATCCATCAGGCCACGCTTGAGAACCACATCACGAATATTAGTACCTGTCTGGAAGGCTTCGGCGGCAACCGAGGTAGCGGCTTTGTAACCGATAAACGGGTTCAAGGCAGTCACCAAGGAAATAGAACGTTCGATATTGCTTTCCAGGCATTCACGGTTGGCAGTGATACCCACCACGCAGAACTGAGTCAACGTGTCGCAAGCATTGCTCAACAAACTCATGCTGCGCAGCAGGGAGTGAATAATCACAGGCTCAAACGCGTTCAGCTGCAATTGACCGGCTTCAGCAGCCATGGTCACGGTCAAGTCGGCACCAATCACTTCAAAGGCGACCTGGTTGACCACTTCAGGGATCACAGGGTTGACCTTACCGGGCATGATGGACGAACCCGCTTGCACAGCAGGCAGACAAATTTCACCCATACCAGCACGAGGACCGCTAGAGAGCAAACGCAAGTCGTTGGACAGCTTGGACAACTTGACGGCAGCCCGCTTCAACACGCCCGACAGATGCAAGAAACCACCACAATCCTGAGTTGCTTCGATCAGGTCGGCAGACACGCGCAGCTGAACACCGGACAGATCGGACAAAGCCGCTACAGCCAGCTCGGCGTATTCAGGGTGTGCGGTAATACCAGTACCAATTGCCGTACCACCCAGATTCACATCACACATCAGTTTGCGCGATTCTTTCAGGCGCACGATGTCTTCGTTAATCATGGTGGCAAATGCGTTGAACTCCTGACCCAGGGTCATGGGCACAGCATCTTGCAACTGCGTGCGGCCAATCTTCATGTACGAGGAGAATTCCTCGGACTTTTTCAAAAAGGCATCACGCAAACGTTCCATGGCCGCAAACAGCGGATCCAGCGAACGGTAGGCCGCCAGGTGCAAAGCCGTTGGATAGACGTCGTTGGTGCTTTGGGCCATATTCACATCTTCATTGGGATGAAGATATTGGTACTCGCCACGCTTGTGCCCCATATGCTCCAAAGCCAGGTTACAAATAACCTCGTTGGCATTCATATTGGTCGAGGTACCTGCGCCGCCCTGAATCATGTCTACCACAAAATGCTCATGACACTTGCCTGTCTGTACGGCCTGGCATGCAGCCACAATGGCGTCATGCTTGTCCTGCTCCAACAAACCCAGTTTGAAATTGGCCTGAGCAGCAGCCTGCTTGACCAGTGCCAGAGCATTAATCAGTTCCGGGTAAGTTGAAATAGGCGTACCGGTAATGTGGAAATTCTCCTTGGCACGCAAGGTATGAACACCATAATAGACTTCATCGGGGACTTGGCGGTCTCCCAGCAAATCATGTTCGATACGGAACTGACTCATAATTCCTTCGTTTCCTTAATAACGATAGCAAGACATTTCTGATACGCCTCATACTCAATCCCGGAGTACAAACGGAACAAAGCCCTGCCATTTCTTGCGAACTGGGCAGGGGCTCGGGGACATGCTGGCAAATACCACTAATAAGCTTTGGATAATGCTTGTATCCAGTTGCGGAAAGCAAAGGCCCGTAAAAAACGGGCCTGTATTGCTATCCGCCAAGCGGGGTGAATGATCCAACCGCCTTTTTTGAAGGCATCGTCGAGCTTGGGAAGCGCTGTAAGCATTGTAAACGCCGAGCGCTCGCCTGCACGTCGTTTTGCGGTTTTTCTTGAGTTGCTGCGCCTGGTTTTTCTGCTTGGCGCTTGAGAACCGACTTAATTTGACGGTCTACCTCTGATATAGCTCACTCATCCTGCCCATAACAAAGATCTGGCGTTTTGAACACGAACGTTGCGTGCTTGCATCATTTTGATGCTGTTGCGCTATAAGACTCACAACACAAGATCAACAATCATCACCAAGATGCCGGTATTGAGAGTCCCAGAACCTTGTTATGTGAGAAAAAAAGAAGGCAAAAGAGTATACACAAACAGTGAGACCATTCAATAAACTCACTACTGACAATACTGAAAAAAACCAGCACTATTTTACTAAATGAAAATTCCTGATCAATAAAAGGTGTTTAAATCAATGAAAATGGAATTAAAAAATAAGATAAATTTCCACTTTAAAAGCAGCGGCTCAGTAATAAAAGAAAGCAAGCTCGGTTTTATTGGGCTTTGTGATTCTTTCTAAATAACTACTGCTCTTTGCCGCGCACTACTCAACGGCACAGCACTATGAAATTACTCGATCTGAAATATCAAACTATCCTGAGCGAATCCCAGCGCCAGGCTCACCCTAAAACCGAGGATATCGAACTGTGTTTACGCGTTCTATCGCTGGCGTCCAGTATTAATCGCGCCTCCAGCACCGTCTTGAACGAATTTGGCCTATCCGAAGGCCGTCTGGTTCTGCTTTTTTTGCTGAGCCGCCAACCTTCCGGCTTAAGTCCCGCCTTGCTGGCTGAACAAGCCGGTGTCACCCGCGCGACCATTACCGGCCTGCTAGACGGGCTGGAGCAGCAGCAATTGCTGGTGCGACAAAACAATACCTCGGATCGCCGTGTACTCACTGTTAAACTGACCGAAGCTGGCAAAGAGTTAAGCGAGCACTTGCTGCCCTATTACATCGAGTGGCTCTCGGGTGTGTTTAGCCATGTGCCCCAAGACGTGCGTGAACGCTTGTCTAATTTGTTATCCCGGGCCATGCAAAGCGATAGCAAAGGGGAAATCAAAATTGAAAAACCTCTTTCGCACACCGTTCCCGGAACCATGCAGCGCAGTTATATGGTTTAAGGCGCAAGATCGTCTGCCCAAAGGTCAACCTTGTGGTCGACCCAACATGATCAAGGGTGGCACCGATACGGTTGCCACCCTTTGTTTTCGTCCCCGCAAGGCTGAGGTTTATGGATGCTGCTGTTATTGAAGCCATGAAAAAATGGCCCAATGTACCCGCTGTCAGCGGATATCTTTCTTTGGATCAGTCAGGCCATTGGCGTCATCATCCGGCTGGCGATGCCAACCAGCATCCCGAGCACGTGGGTGAACGCATTTCTCACCCAGGATTGCTGGCATTTTTCAATCGCAATTATCAGACGGATGAACAAGGCCGTTGGTTTATCCAAAATGGCCCCCAGCGTGTCTATGTTCGCCTGGACGCCGCTCCTCTCATTGTGTCCCTGGCCGAAGATCTGGCGCATTTGCAAGACCACACCGGACGCCTCGTAAAAGCCGTCCAGGCGTGGTTCGTCAGCGCTGAAGGTCGGCTGTATTTGCGTACCCCTACCGGCCCGGCCTTATTGGCCAGTCGCGATATTCCGGCGCTGCTGGAACAATTGCGAACAAAGCAACACGGCCTGGACAGCCTGGATCTGGAGCACCCTCATTACAGCGAGGGCTGGTCTTTACCCGCCTACCCCAGGCGCTGTTCCCTGACAGTCTGGTCATCCTGCGTGTCGCCCGCCGACGAATTGGCGTATATTGTTTTGCCTGAGCCCGATCCTATTTGAACCGCCATCACAGAATCTGCATGACCCAGCCACCCGCCTCTTTTTACTTCCCTGCTCCACGCACGCAAAACTTCTGCAGTCAATGCGGCAGCAAACTGACACGACTGGTGCCCCCGGACGATAACCGCATGCGTGATGTCTGCCAAAACTGCGGCGCGGTGCACTACCAGAATCCCCGTAATGTGGTCGGGATTGTGCCTGCCTGGAAAGACGATCAGATCTTGTTGTGCCGTCGTGCCATCGAACCACGCTACAACACCTGGACCTTGCCCGCCGGTTTTATGGAACTGGGTGAGACCCTGGGGCAAGGCGCCTTGCGTGAAATGGGTGAGGAAGCCGGTGCCCAAGTCGAACCCGGGCCGCTCTTTACCGTCATCAGCGTGCCCTACGCAGAACAAGTGCATATTTACTACTTGGCCAAAGTCACCAGCGACGTATTGGATCCCGGTCCGGAATCTCTGGAAGCCCGTTTCTTCCACCTGGACGACATTCCTTGGGACAATCTGGCGTTCCGCACGGTCAGCGCCACCTTGGAGCGCTACGTGGAGGATCACAAGGCTGGTCGCTTCCAGATTCACGAATTTGATATCGCCCCCCGCGACCACGACTGATCATGTCGCTTGTCTGGGTCACTCCCGATCAGGCCCTGCCCAGCCCTGAGCACGCCAGCCCGGAAGGGCTGGTGGCTGCCGGTCTGGATTTAAGTGTTCCACGTCTGCTAGAAGCCTACAGTCAGGGCATGTTTCCCTGGTACAGCCCTGGCGACCCGGTACTGTGGTGGTCGCCTGATCCGCGCATGGTGCTGGAAGTGGACAAATTCAAGATTTCCCGCTCCTTGGGCAAGAAGCTGCGCCAGATTGCACGCCAACAAGATCAGAACGAGGCCCGCCTTCGTGTCACCTGCGATCTGGCTTTCGAACAAGTCATCGGCCAATGCGCCGCGCAACGCAGCGCCACCGGTACCTGGATCAGCCCGGATATTCAGCAGGTCTATACCGACTTGCATCACAGCGGCTACGCCCACAGCATAGAAACCTGGGTGGATAACAAGCTGGTCGGTGGTTTGTATGGCGTGAATCTAGGCCGCTTCTTTTTTGGTGAATCCATGTTTGCCTTACAAACCGATGCCAGCAAAATAGCCCTGGCCCATCTGGTGGATTTTCTGAAATTTGCCGGGATACCGTATATAGACTGCCAGCAAGAGACATCGCATCTGGCCAGTCTGGGCGCCAGCCCCATTCCCCGAGCGGATTTCATGGATGCCCTGGCCTGGGCCATGAACCAGCCCAGCCCGGTTTGGCCACACGGGGCTTTGCAACTAGGCCAGCCCCCAACTTGCTAGGCTGGCGCGAGCATCCCATAATGGCTCTATCACGCTTGGCAGAGTCGCATGAATTATCCCAAAGCACCCACCAGTCCCCAAACGCTGCAATTCTATTCCACGGCCAGCTACCGTTGCAGCTACCTGCCAGAGCAACAGGCACGCTCTCTGGTTGCCGCTCCTGCGCACCTGATTAACGACGCGGTTTACTCCAAGCTAGTCCAACAAGGCTTCCGACGCAGCGGCACCTTTACCTATCGTCCCTATTGCGACCAATGCCGCGCTTGCCAGCCCTTGCGTTGCGACACTCTGCACTTTCAGCCTGACCGTGCCCAGCGCCGTGCCAAAAAACGTCATGGCCATCTGATCGTGCAAGATCTGCCCCTGCACTGGAACGCCGAGCACTACGAGCTGTATCGCCGCTACCAGGCCAGCCGCCATCCCGGTGCCGGCATGGACGAAGACGATCAGTCCCAGTACGCCCAGTTTCTGCTGGCCAGCCATGTCACCTCACGCCTGCTGGAGTTTCGCGAGCCCGACGGCACCTTGAAAATCGTGGCGGTCATTGATGTGCTGCAAGACGGACTCTCCGCTGTCTATACCTTTTTTGATCCCGACGACACCGGCAGTCTGGGCACCTACGCCGTACTCTGGCAACTGGATTATTGCCGTCAACAATCCCTGCCCTGGCTCTATTTAGGCTATTGGATCGAAGAAAGCCGTAAAATGACCTACAAAACCCGCTTTCGCCCCTACCAGCTCCTGATAAAAGGTCGTTGGGAATGGCTGGCTTAACGTCCTCTTTTATCGATCCCCATGTCTGCCCTATTCAGCCTTTATCCCTTGGCTCGCCGGGTGCTGTTCAGTCTGGATGCTGAACACGCCCACGAACTGACTCTGAAATCCCTGCATTGCGCCCACCAAACCCCTATTTTGGGCAGCTTGCTCAAAAGCCTGCCCAGCAAGCCTCTGGAACTGATGGGCATGAAGCTACGCAATCCCGTAGGGCTGGCCGCTGGTCTGGATAAGAATGGCGCACATATCGATGCCTTGGGCGCACTGGGCTTTGGTTTTGTTGAAGTCGGCACCGTTACTCCGAAAGCACAGCCCGGCAATCCCAAACCTCGCCTGTTCCGTCTGCCTGAAGCCAATAGCCTGATCAACCGCTTTGGCTTTAACAACGACGGCCTGGACACCTTTATCGAGAATGTGCGTAAAAGCCAGTTTCGTTCACAAGGTGGCATTCTGGGTCTGAACATTGGCAAGAACGCGAGCACGCCTATTGAGCAGGCCGATCAGGACTATCTGACCTGCCTGCGTGCGGTCTACCCTCACGCCGATTACGTCACTGTGAATATCTCTTCGCCCAATACGCAAAACCTACGTGCACTGCAAGCTCAAGACGAGCTAGCTCGCCTGCTGGGCTCCTTGCAGACGCTGCGTACCGAATTGGCAGAAGAACACCAACGCTACGTGCCTATCGTAGTGAAAATCGCACCCGATCTGGATCAATCACAAATTGATGCCATCGCTGACACCGTTCCCTCGCAAGGACTGGACGGCATTATTGCCACCAACACCACCTTGTCACGTGAGGCCGTTCAAGGTTTGCAGCATGGCCAAGAGCAAGGCGGTTTGTCCGGCCCACCGGTGCACGAGCTGTCCTTGAACGTCATTCGTCGTCTGCGCGAGCAATTGGGTCCGGACTTCCCGATTATTGGTGTGGGCGGTATTGAATCCGGCCGTCAGGCTCAGGAAAAAATCCAGGCAGGTGCCCAGGCGGTGCAGCTATATACCGGCTTGATTTACAAAGGCCCCGCACTGATTTCCGAGTGCATTCGCGCTCTGTAAAACGCCTATTGCCCGCTTGATGCGGGCAACCGTATCCAGAAACAAATTGGCAACTTGCACTGCACGAAGCAAAAAAGCCAGCTCATCGAGCTGGCTTTTCCTTTAACACCTGATCAAATCAGGCAAGCAACGATTTACTTCTTGCTGGTAGCAGCAGCGGCAGCCGCTTCAACCGTTTTGTTGCTGGCTTCAGTCACTTGAGCAGCCGCTTTCAAGCTGGCGTTGGTAGCAGCCTGGATGTTGCTTTCAGCAGCATCAGCAGCTTGGCGAGCCGCCTTAACAACGGTCTCAGCAGCATTGGAAGCCGTGGCGAAGGAGGACTTCAACAAAGCAACAGCGCTTTCGGTGCCGGTAGGGGCATTTTTGGCCAGTTGGTCAATCGCGTCAGCAGCGTGCTGTTGGCCTTGAGCCAGTTGAGCCTCAGCGATACGCGACAGGTTCAGTTGCAGGTCGGAGAAAATGTCGTACACGCTTTTGCCGTATTCCAGAGCCTGAGCAGCATTAGGCTTGGCCACGTTTTGCGACAGGGCCACAACGTCTTGCACGTCTTTGGCATTGATGACTTGCTGGGATTGGCCAGCCGCTTGTTCCAGCGAACTGCGCAGCAGATTCAGGTTCAGACCAACCAGCTTTTCAAAGCCTTGCAGCAATTGACCTTGGGCAGCGAACAGGTTGTTCAAAGTAGCTTGTTGGGATTCCAGTACGTTTTGTGGAATAGCACTCATGATGTTTTCCTTGGAGATACGTGGCCTGGGTCAAGCCAACGTGAAATTAATGTCAGTGTTACTAGACAAGGGTCTGTAGAAGGCCCAGCCCACTCGCAACTACGCAAGGCAAACCTTCTATGTTGCACTGCAACAATTCAACTTTAAGCGCTATTCAAACCAAAGTCAACGAAATTTGTTGCGCTGCAACAAAACCGTCATTTATTTGTCATCCATGACTTAAAAACAGCGATAAAACAAAGACCTAGCGCTGTTTGTCGTACCCCAGCGTTTCAGAGATCCTGGCGGCCGTGCTCAAGAGAACAGGAATCCAGTCGTCGTGCAAACGCTCAGCAGGCGCAGACAGAGACAAGCCCGCCAAAAGCTTGCCGGTATCATCGTACACACCCGCCGCAATACAGCGCACGCCCATTTCTAGCTCCTCGTTATCGCGGGCATAACCCAAGCGACGAACTTGCGCCAACTCACGTTCCAGCAACTCCAGTTGAGTGATGCTGTTGCGGGTCGCACCAGCCAGACCGGTCCGCATGACGTAAGCCCGAACCTGACGCGGCTCCCAGGAGGCCAAAAACAGCTTGCCGGTAGAGGTCAAATGCAAAGGCGCATGGCCACCAATGGCCCGCACCACCTGCATGCCGGAGCTCTCACTCCAGGAACGTTCTACATAGACAATTTCATCGCCCTGCTGCAGGGACAGATTGACCGTTTGTCCGGTGTACTTGTGCAACTCGCGCATGGGAGCTAAGGAAGCCGCACGGACATTGAGGCGGCCTTTCACCAAGGAGCCCAACTCCAGCAAACGCATGCCCAGGCGATACAAACCACTATCCACACGCTCAACGTACCGTCCCACCACCAGATCATTCAGGATGCGGTGAGTCGTAGACGTGTGCAGGCCAGTTGCCGCCGCCAGGTTCTTCAATGCCACTGGCTCGGATTGCTTGGCCAGTTCGTCCAATAGGATCATGGCGCGTTCCAGCACCTGGATCGACATCTGCCCACCATTGCTTGGCGATGCGTTAGAAGGCGTAAAGGAATTTGTTGTCATTATTAGGAGAATTATGATGCAACGCAACAAATTCCATAATATGAAATGGCCGCGCGCTTGGCAAGCGCTATTTTAGCGCAGGGCTCAAGCTTCCCCCCAAATCCAGCACCTGTTTGCGCAAATAGTCCAACGCTTCTGCTGCCGGTTCCGGGTCGCCTTTTACGCCCAGATCAATATGAGGCCGCCCATCTGTCCCCTCCACACTAGGCAAACTAAATGCTTTTACCCCAGGCCAAGTCAGCTCTACATGTTCCATCGCCGGTGTAATGCGTGACTCAGGCAAATTAAAGGCCAGGAAAGAATGCTCTACCCGATGAGCCTGATGATGCAATTGTCGATAGCGAGTATCCAGCGTCCACTCCATCATGGGCCAGGCCATCACGGGAAAGCCCGGCATAAAGGTATGGTTGTGAATGAAAAAACCGGGGATTTTGTTGTATGTATTGGGCACAATTTCTGCCCCCTCGGGGAACATGCCCATCTGCAAGCGCTGCTGGTTCTCGGGCAAGGACATATCAGCACTACCCACGCCATTACGTTCGTTTTCAGCGCAACGCTCGGTAATCAAGGCCGCTGCCTCGGGGTGCAGCGTCAGGTCTACACCCAAGGCTTTGGCCGTCGCCTGACGGGTTTGGTCATCCGGTGTCGCGCCAATGCCACCACAGCAAAACACAATATCCGGCGTTGCAAAACTGCGCTCCAACGTAGCGGCAATCGTATCCAGATCATCAGGGATGATCTGCGCGCCTCCCAACTGCAACCCCCTGGCCCCCAGCAACTCAATCAATTTTAAAAAATGTTTATCGTAACGACGCCCCGACAGGATTTCGTCGCCAATGATAATCAAACGAATAATGGCTTGATCCTTAGTTGTCATGGTCTATGAGTGAAGTAGAAGCCGCAGCTGCCTCTTGCTGACGCAGGCGACGAAGGTTTTCCAAAGAGAAATGAGCAAATACCAGGGCCGAGAACACGGGCAAGACCAGCCAAGCGGGCGGAATCAGATTCAACAAGGCAAATACCAGGCCGATCAGCCAGTACTGACTATTCAGACGGGACCACAAATATTTACGCTCTGGCACATTGGCATGCTCTACCAAGGAGTCCACCCGCAACATGCGCGTCAGGGCAAAGACCCACCACAGCACGGGAAGAATCAGCGCAAAAGGAGGAAAAATCCATAAGGGCAAGGTGACTAGCCAGCCCACCAAAAACAAGGTGCCCACCCAAACAGCATTCCAGACACTATAAGCCGTCGCATTATGACCTTGCTTGATCACATCGGGATAGTCCTTCTGCTGCAAGTGCCCCAAAACCAAAGGCATGACCAGAACGGCTGCAATAATCAGGCCCAGCACCCCTGCCAGCGGCAATAAAATGCCCAAGGCCAGCAAGGGGGCCAAATACACTTTCAGCGAGAACAGGCCCAGGCCCACCAGCCATTGATCCACAGACTCAAAGGTATTCCAGCCGCCCAACACCTCCAGCAACCAGTTCTGCAGAGGCGTCCAAAGCAGCCAACTCAACAGAATCAGGCCCACAAACATGATCAGAAAAGGCATGACCAAAGCCACCAGCATGCGTGGCTGAAATTGCGACACCAATGAACGCTTGAAGGCGGTTGAAATACTGGCCCATCCACCAGCCGGGCCCGATCGAGATGGGGCAGATGAAAAAAGGGACATACAGCTCCTGCGAAGCAAAATCGATTACCCGAGTATCATAGACACAGTCGCTTCTTTTTGTCTGTATGAAATTATGGCCGTGTTCAACGCCCAACACGATCTTCCCGCACTGGCTGCCCATTTGCAAGCTACGCCCAACGCGTTTCTGATTGCCTGTTTCTGTGCCCAATGGTGCAAAACCGGTCAGCAATATCAGCCCGCTTTTGAGGCTTTAGCCACACAATTTCCCCAAGCCTGCCTGATCTGGATTGATATTGAAGAGCAGCCCGAACTGCTGGGCGAGGAAGATATCGAAGACTTCCCCACCTTGCTGATCCAAAACGAAAATGGGACCGTTTTTTACGGTCCCATGCTGCCTCATATCGAACATCTGGAGCGTCTGGTGCACAGCATCTCAGAACGCAGCCCGGTGCTTAATACCGGGCCTGGAGATTTGCGCGCCTTAGTAGCGGCCGCCGCCTAAAAGGACACCCACCGAACGCTTGCGCGTTGTGTTGGAAGAAGACGTTACCGCTGGCTTAGGCGCCGCAGCGGTCGATGGCTCGTAAGGCTTTAAGAAAAAATCATCCACCGGTGGCGTGTTTGACTGATACGAACGACGCTCATGGCGCTTGGGGCCGGAACGGGGCGACGAAGCCGTTGACGGCAGATCCAGCTTCAGACGTGGCACAACGGTGCCAATCAATTTTTCAATGTCCTGCAACAGATGCTCTTCATCGGGGGCCATCAAGGCAATCGCCTCCCCCGAGGCACCAGCACGCCCGGTACGACCAATACGATGGACGTAGTCCTCGGCGTTATACGGCAGGTCCACATTGATCACACAAGGCATCCCGGCCACATCCAGACCACGAGCGGCCACGTCGGTTGCCACCAATACATCCACGGTACCGCTCTTGAAGGCGTCCAGCACTTTCATGCGTTCCAGCTGGCTTTTGTTGCCATGAATGGATTCCGCCTTGATGCCTTCACGCTCCAGATAACGCGCCAATTGACCCGCGCCAATCTTGGTATTGGAAAAAACGATGGTTTGCGTCAACTTCTTGGTCTTGATCAGATGCGCCACGGCACGACGCTTCTCGTCTGCTGACATGGGGTATACCACCTGGGTCACATTCGAGGCGGTCGCGTTGCGGGCGGCCACTTCAATCTCGACCGGATCATTCAGGAAGTTACGGGCCAGCTTACGAATTTCCTTGCTGAACGTCGCCGAGAACAACAAGCCCTGACGGCTTTTCGGCAGCATGGAAACAATACGGTCCAGATCGGGCAAAAAGCCCATGTCCAGCATGCGGTCTGCTTCGTCCAGCACCAGCATGCTGACCTGGCTTAAATTGATGGTGCGCTGATCAATATGATCGAGCAGACGGCCCGGGGTCGCGATGACAATCTCCACGCCGCGTCGCAGGGCTTCTTTTTGTGGTCCGATATCCACACCACCAAATACCACCGTCGAGCGCAGCGGGACCGATTTGCTATAGAGCGCAATGCTCTCAGCCACCTGGTCGGCCAACTCGCGTGTTGGCGTCAGCACTAACGCCCGCACCGGGTGACGAGCGGGAGAAGCGCTGGTCGTGGCGTGTGCCATCAGACGATTCAGGATAGGCAAAGAAAAGGCTGCCGTCTTACCTGTACCAGTCTGGGCTGCCCCCATGACATCACGGCCAGCCAGCACCACGGGAATGGCCTCGGCCTGAATAGGCGTAGGCTTGGAATATCCCGCCTCGGTGACGGCATTTAATATTCCAGGGTGCAGACCGAAATCAGCAAACGTAAGGTCATTGGGAGTCGAAGGAGTTTTATCTGTCATGTACGCAAAAAGTCGGCTTGCCATCAGTGGCAAGCATTTGTAACAATCCTATTTTAACTGATGCCTGCCAGCATCAACAGCGGCCACAGGCATTAAGTACTCGCGTCAGGATTTCAGGGCATCACGGCACGTATCAGCCAGAACGACACCATCCCGGCCACGATTACCCATACAGCGTTACGGGTACGAATAAACACCAGCACAGCCACTAGGCTGGCCAAGGCTTTAATATCCAGTCGAGGGGTGTCGCCGTAAGCCCAAGGCAAAAGTTCCGGGATAATGATTGCTGCCAGAGCAGCCACCGGAGCAAAGCGCAAGGCGCGCCGCATACGTTCGGTCAGGGGCAGCAAATCACCAAACATGAAATAGCCTGAACGGGTGAGCAAGCTGCACAACACCAACAGGGCAATTGCACCCAAAACGTACCAATCATACTGCCAATCGCTCATCACCGTGCATCCCTATGCCGTTGCAGTTGTTCTGCCGCCACGCCAGCCAACACTCCGCCAAGCACGGCTGCCACCAGCCCCAAACGCAGGGGAAGCGCCTGTCCAACCCACGCAATCACACTGGCCGTAATCAGACAGGCCCACATCGCACGGTTGTTGACCAGAGGAATCAACAGTGCCAGCAAAGCCAGAATGGCCGCAAACTCCAGCGACCAGGAAGGCGGTACATACGCACTGAGCACAATGCCCGACAAGGAAGCAATCTGCCAGCTCAGCCAACCGGGCAGGATGATACCCAGGTAATACCAAAGATGCTCGCGCGAGCCGCGCTCTTTGGAGTCACCATACTTGGACATAAACAGAACAAACACCATGTCACTGGTGATGTAACCCAGGCCCAGACGCTTTTTCCAACTCAAATGGCGGAAAAAAGGCTGCAAGGCCGCTCCAAAAATAATGAAACGGATATTGACGATAAAACCGGCGGTGAAAATCAGCCACAAGGGGGCGTGAGATTCGATCAGCGGCAAGGCTGTCAGTTGGGCCGATCCTGCATACACAAACAAGGTCATCAAGGTAGCTTCCAAGCCACTCAGACCAGACTTGACCATCGCCACACCCGTCACAAAACCCCAGACCACAGTGGCTATCAAAGCGGGAATAAAGTCGATAAAACCGGCGCGCATATGCACACGGTCCTGTGCGCTAGGCAACAAGGCCGATAATCTTGTGAAGGCTGACACGCCGTCTCCTGAGATGTGCTGCCCGCAAGCGGTAATCTGTGGAGGCAGCTTTACTTGTGATTTTTCTTATTCTAGAAGCAAAAGACGGCCCCGAACATCTTGCTCTATTAATATGGTCAAGAAAAAACAGGCCGGGTCTTGCTACAATCGCTAGTCTACGCACGTAACGCTCAGCATCGCCGTTACGTGTACGGTATTGTTACCCTCTCATTGTTATCAGGAACCTTATGAGCGCCGCTATCGAACCTAAAAAAGCAGATCACGAACTGATCATGGTCGGAGCCGACGATCTGCCCGTACACTGCCCTCGTCCTGGCAGCACGCTATGGAATATGCACCCTCGCGTATTCATCGATATCAGCAAAACTGGCGAAGCCGCTTGTCCTTACTGTGGTGCCCGCTACCGCCTGAAAGAAGGCGAGAAGGTTCACGGTCATTAATTTTTGAAGCTGGCTTCGTTGGATCCCACTGCTCCCCCCTCTGGCAATGCGATAGCGCCGGGCCCTGTGCCCGGAGCAGACGCGCACCCTTGGCGTCATGCCGAAGTGACTGCTCGTCTGGATTCCAGCGCCTGCCCTCTGCCCGCCTGGCTGCCTGGCGGACACCTTCAAACGATTCACGGGGCATTTTTTGCCCGCCATCACCATATCGCTTTTGTCCGCCAAAGACTTGATACGCCCGATGGCGATTTTCTGGATCTGGACTGGACAGGGCCGGGCCTGTTTGCAGACAAGCTGGCCAACGGCGCCACTGCCCAGCCCGACGCCCATCTATCCCGTACCGCTGCCCGCCGCTGGATGCAGCCCCAGGATTGGGACAGCCTGCCCAGCACCACTGACACCCATGCTCTGATTCTGTTTCACGGCCTGGAAGGCAGCAGCCGCAGCCATTACATCCAGGCCATTGCGCAGTACTTTCGCGCACGCGGCTGGATTGTAGTTGTCGCCCATTTCCGGGGTTGCTCAGGCTTTCCAAATCGTATGGCACGCGCCTATTACTCGGGCGACTCGGAAGAAATCAGCTTTATCTTAAATACCGTTCGTGGCCATCTGCCCAATGTGCGCTGGCATGCGGCCGGCACCTCGCTGGGCGGCAATGCCGTGCTCAAGTACTTGGGTGAAGCGGGTGATGAGGTCTCCTGGCTGCAGGCATGTGCCTCCATTTCGGTGCCACTGGATCTGGTCGCTTGTGGCCGCTACCTGTCCGAATCCCGAATGGGTCGCTGGTTCTACTCGCCCTACTTTTTGAAAAGCATGCGCCGCAAGTTGCAGGACAAAGCCCATCGCTTTCCAGGAATGGTCGATACTGCCCGCCTAAACCAGGCCCGCACCATACGCGACTTCGACGATATTTACACTGCGCCCATGCACGGTTTCAGCCATGCGCTGGACTACTGGACGCGCGCGTCCAGCAAACCTTTGCTACGCAATATCAAAATCCCCACGTTGGTTTTGAATGCCCGCAACGATCCTTTCGTGCCGCACACCAGTTTGCCAACAATTCAGGACTGCTCGGATTCTATTTTGCTGCACCAGCCAGCCGAGGGTGGGCACGTCGGGTTCATTACAGGTAGTATTCCCGGCAATATGGGGTGGTTACCCGCAAGACTGGCCCGCTTTTTTGAAACCAATAGCTAAAACGGCTTAAAGCGGGCCTGCGGGCTCATCAGGAGCGGAAACGCTCCAGCAAGACACGCTCACTTTCAACACGCTCGCGCAATTGGCGAATCTGCGTATCCAGCTCAGATTGCTGATAGAAATCCTGGGTCAGATTACGCGCCTGCTGTAGTTGCTCCACCGCGGTAGGCAATGCCCCGACCAATTCATAGTATTGAGCCATGGCCCGACGAGCCTTAACCCCATCGCCCAAACGGTCATAGGTTTTGGCCAGCAACTGATGCAATTGCGGTTCATCAGGCCATTGTTTGATGCGATCCGTCAAGAAAGCCTGCGCCTGATCATTCTGTCCCAATTGCTGCAAGACCTGCACATAAGCCAGAGCCACCCCTTGGCTCTTGGGCCACCGCTGCCAGGCTTGTTTAGCTAAATTCAAAGCCCCTTGCACATCACGATCGGCAATCGCAATGCGGATCCCCAAGGTATCCAGTTCAGGAGCCTGGAACTGGCCCTGCCACCGAGCTTCGGTCAAATGCACACGAGCCTGCTCATAATCCTGACGGCCTTGCGCAATATAAGCCAGACCGTACTGCGCCGCAGAGCGCTCCAGATCACTTTGTGACTGGTTCGTGCTTTGCAGCGCCTGCTCCAGAACGCGCAAGGACTGCCCGCCCCCGGCCTGCATCACCATCAACTTCGCACGGATATACCAAAACGAAGGAGTGTCCTGATAACTGCTGGCCGGCAAACCGCGCACCCGGTTACTGATGTCCGATTCACGCTGCTGAGACATGGGGTGAGTGCTGGCGTACTCATTGGCTGTCGCGCGTTCATTCAGGCGCGAAGCCGCCGCCAGACGCTGAAACATCTGCACCATGCCTTGAGGCTCGTAACCGGCCTTGAGCAGCATCTCGAAACCAACCCGGTCAGCCTCTTGCTCGGCCTGCCGTGAAAATCCCAACTGACGATCCACCGCTGCCGCTTGTCCGAAGGCAGCCGCCCCCATCGCCAGATCACCGCTGCCCGCCAAGGCACCCAGCAAGGCACCGGCCAGAGCAGCAATCAACAAGTGATTGCTTTGCGCACTTTGCGTAATACCGCGAGCCACGTGACGTTGCGCCACGTGGGCAATTTCGTGAGCCAGCACCGAGGCCAGCTCGGACTCAGACTGTGAAGCCGTAAACAGACCGCTATGAATACCAATATAGCCACCGGGCAAGGCGAAGGCATTGATACTGCTATCGCGCAGGACAAACACCGTCACAGGCTGCGCCATGGCCGGGCCATACTGGGCCAGCCTGCGGCCCATATCCGTCAGATACTGATTGATATCCGGGTCCGACACATATTCGGGCGAGCGCCTGCCCTGCTCCATAATGGCATTGCCCAAAGTCCGCTCCAAAGCCGGAGACAGCTCGGCACCCGAAGCGGCTCCCATTGAAGGAATGCCCACAGGCTGCGCCTGTGCAGGTATCACTGAACTGAACGTCAGCGACAGTGCCAGACATAGAGAAAGTGCGGAACGGGCGGGTTTAAACTGCATGGATACTCCCGACAAAATCAATTGGCCCTGACCATCATAGCGTTTGTCTGCCTGCGAGATTCTGGCAAACGGTGACGCGCTGACAGGCGCATCAAGGTGCCCAAGGCATACAAAAGGCCAAACACTTCTACCAGACCGGCCAGCACCCACATGATCAGGCCTCCCATGACCTGATCATCCAGAGCATCCATGCCCGCAATGGCACGACCACATAAATCAAAAATTGGATAGAGATCGTATTCGGTAAAGGTGATGATGGCACCCACAATCATTTGCGGCACCATCGTAATAACCGGCGAAAGTATACGCCCACCCACCGACAGCCGGGCCGGTGGCGAAGGCCGGCGATCCAGGATCAGGTTCCAATACATGATCCCGCTGATCACCACAGACCAGTTCATCAAACGGTACAAACGCCAGTCCAGCATGGAATAGAACTGCACCGTAGGCAGCATCCAGATCAGGACCAGGAAAACAAACAGGAAAGCGACCAGTATCGGGTTGGTCAGGACAGCCTGGACACGCCGGCCACTGGGTCGACGCAACCAGTGCGCCAGAGCCCGTCGCCAGCTTGAAGGCAAGCCAGCGCGCAAGGTTTGACCAGGATAGGCACCCATCAGAAACAAGGGCCCCAGATGATGCAAGATCAGATGCTGGGCCCGATGAATGAAGAACATGCGCTCGGCGTAATAGTCCAGGCGCGTGTGCAAAGAAAGGTAGAGGAGAATCAGGCCAATCCAGAAAAAGGACTGGCGCAAAAGATTGGGGCGGTGTACTTGCCGCCCCCGGACGTACAAAGTGATGACCAGCAAGAAGGTCAAAAGCAGAACAGGAGAAAACTCCCAAGGTGTCAGCCAGTCGAGCAAGGACATAGCAGCGCCATCCGCAAATCCAGTTGCGGTTTAGTTTATAGCAATACGCTCCCGGCCTGCCCACTTCACATTCAACACACCGGGATAATCCCGAATCAACCGGGCACGCTGCATCAGCTCTGCTCGCAGTTCAGGCGGGCAGGTCAAGGTCACGCACGCGGTATCGTGCGTATCGGAATGGTCCACCTGCACATTGGCCACGCGGATACCCGCCGTGTTCAGGTCCGAGTAAATACGACGCCGGATCTGGGCCAGATCGCCACGAGGGCAGACAACCGTCAAACGGGAGACGGACAAAGGGGCACGGGCACGCAGGGCAGAGGCCTGGATGCCGGCACGGCGCAAAAAGAGATCAAAAATACGCATACATTCCCCCTATTGCACATTAACGTTGCAACACATCAGGATTCAGAAAGCGCAAGGCTTTCAGAGAATGAAATGGCGGGGAAGTTAAGGCAGCAAGAACAACTGCCTGAGATACCACGCCCTGAAATTTCCAGGACGCGGCAAGCTGTGAAGGAATCAGCGGGCCTGAACGCGCCTGGACATAGATAGGTCGAACATAGATCGACTAGCACTGTCGCCGGGGTCGGGATTCACCACACAGCTCCTATAAAACTAAAGAACCCGTAGTGTAACGTGCGCAGCCCCCTTCCACAAGGCAGCCCTCTAGAAAAACCTTTACTTTACAAGGCACTTGATGTGTTTAATACACAGACAAATCCAGCCAGCCCATATAGCGATAAAAGGCCATGATGATGTGCACCAGCCAGAACAGGCTGATATTGGCAAAGGCCACTGCAGCCACCACCGCCGTCAGGACACTGGGCCAGCCATGCTGGTTATGTTGATCGCTTTGCCGGTTGTAGAGCGCGTCAAATTTTTCGGGGCTACGCAGAGCCAGAATGACGGCCTCGATAATCCCGGCACTGACTGGCAAGATCAACAAATTGGGAAATAGCGAATCCAGCCCCTGCTCAAACACCAGCGTTCCCAGAACGGCCAAACTGGTAAACGCCAACGGGACATACCAAAAACGCCGGCCCAAATAACGGTGCTGTGCGCCCACCACGCCTAATAAAAGAGACAGCCACGCGGCGGTGACTTTATGGCGAAAAGGTTTGGTCTGTACAAATGACAAAGTCTGCTGAGACATGCAAGGCATCCAATCCGGGCTTGTGCTGCCAGCCATTGAGCACAGCTGTCAATTGCTTAACGCCAATTTGACAGCCACCTTCCCGTACAATACCTGAATTACTTCCTTGCCGTCATGAGGTCCCCCATGAATGCCACCGACTACGACATCGCCATTTGTGGCGCCGGTCCCGTAGGCGCATCTTTGGCGCTAATGCTGGCTGCCCAGCACCCAAGCCCGTCACGCATCGCCGTCCTGGGGAAAAACTTCAATCTGGCCAGCACCGAACATGCTCAAGGCGATCCGCGCACCCTGGCCCTGAATCACGGCAGCCGTCGCTTGATTCTGAATCAGCTCAAAGCCTGGCCCGAGCGCGCCGCCCTGATGCGCACCGTGCATGTATCCCAAAAGGGGCGTCTGGGCCGTTGCCTGATTCAGGCCGATGAACTGGGCGTCCCCGATCTGGGCGCGGTGGTGCATTACGATGATTTGCTCTGGGCCTTGCATGCCCGGTTGCGCGACAGCGGCGTCACCCTGCTGCCTGCCCAGCAAGCCCGTACCCATTCCGCCCCCAAACAAATTCTGGTCGACCACGATGCCGGTCAGGCCACGGCCTTGATTGCCGTGCAGTGTGACGGCGTCCGTCCCAGCGGCGTACGACGCGATTACGGCCAACACGCCCTGTTGACGACAGTACGCGCCAGCCAGCCTCAAACCGGCTGGGCATACGAGCGCTTTACCGAACATGGCCCCTTTGCAGCCCTGCCCCACCCTGACGCTCCGGACCTATACGCGATCGTCTGGTGCAATAGCCCGGAGCGCAGCCAATCCTTGGCCGAACTGCCTGTCGACGCGTTTCAGACCGCCATGCTGCAGGCCTTTGGGGAGCGCCTGGGGCATCTGGAGCTGGTCTCCAAGCGCCACATCTTTCCGCTCGCCTTCCATGCTGGCCCCAGCCGCTTGTCCGAGCGCCTGCTGGCTGTAGGCAATGCCGCCCAGACCTTGCACCCGGTTGCCGGTCAGGGTCTGAACCTGGGCCTGCGCGATGTCGCACAATTGTCACAGTGTCTGGCCGCCTGGCAAGCCGATTGCAGCCAGAACCCCGATCCCTTTTTGGCACGCTATGCCCGTCTGCGTCGTCCGGATCGCTGGTTAACTGCTGCCATCACCGACACTTTGCCACGTCTGTTTGCCACCAAAAACCCCTTGATCCAGCACGCTTGTGGTCTAGGACTGTTGGCGATGGACACCCTGCCTTTCGCTCGTCAGCCCTTTGCCCGACAACTGCTGCAAGGGATGCGCGCCTAGGCCCACCAGCAACAGGGGCCCTAATACGGGGCCTGTCCTTTTCTTCTTGTAAGTCCTTGCCCACGAAGCCGTGTCGCAGGGTTAAAATCTTCCCCATGCGTATCGGCCCCTGGACCCTTCCCAACCCTATTTTCATTGCCCCCATGGCGGGAGTCACAGACAGACCTTATCGTCGTCTGTGCAAGACACTGGGCGCCGGTTATGCCGTCTCGGAAATGGCCGCCAGCAACAAGCGCTTGTGGGATAGCGTGAAAACAGCACGACGCCTCAATCACGAAGGAGAGGCTGACCCGATCGCTGTACAGATTGCCGGCTCCGACCCTGAAATGATGGCCGAAGCCGCCGTATTCAACATCAGCAAAGGCGCTCGTATCATTGATATCAATATGGGATGCCCGGCCAAAAAAGTCTGTAACGTCGCCTCGGGTTCTGCCCTGTTACGTGACGAGCCACGCATCATTGAAATCCTTGAACACGTTGTCAAGGCATGTACTCCCTACCAGGTTCCGGTTACACTCAAGACCCGCACTGGCTGGGATGCGCAATCGCGCAATGCTGTTCGTATTGCCCGCTTGGCCGAAGATATCGGCATCGCCGCGTTGACCCTGCATGGTCGCACACGCTGCGACTTCTACCAGGGCCACGCCGAATACGACACCATACGCGAAGTCAAGAACAGCCTCTCTATTCCGGTCATCGCCAATGGGGATATCGATAGTCCCGAAAAGGCAAAATTCGTACTAGAGTACACCGGAGCGGATGCCGTCATGATTGGTCGAGCCGCGCAAGGGCGGCCCTGGATTTTCAGGGAAATCCTGCATTACCTCGAACATGGCGAACATCGTGCAGCCCCCACCTTTGGCGAGCTGCGCGATTGCATGATCGAACACCTGCAAGACCACTACGTTTTCTACGGGCAGCACACTGGAGTACGTACTGCCCGCAAGCATATAGGCTGGTATCTGTCGGATATGCCGGACTCCCGACACTGGCTGGATCAGATTAATCGTATCGAAAACTGTGCAGATCAATTAGAAGCCATTACTCACTGGTTTCAAGAATGCGACCTGGACCAGCCCTACCTGCAATAAAAGACAGCTGTGTGGCTCTTTTGTATTTAAGTACTTCGTATACCTTCAGAAAAAAATGTCAACGACCAACCCACTAGAACAGTCCGTACGTGAACGCCTCGAACGCTACTTCGCCGATCTGGGCGAATCCGAGCCACGCGATCTGTTGTCGATGGTCATCTCCTGCGTGGAACGGCCTGTCCTGCAAGTTGCCCTGGAGAAATCCGCGGGTAACCAATCCAAGGCCGCAGAAATGCTGGGTATCACGCGCAGTACCTTGCGCAAGAAACTCAGCGCCCACAATCTGCAACCCTGATTCCTAACTCTCACGTCTCACCTTCCATGAAAATCCAGACAGCTCTTCTCTCTGTCTCCGACAAAACCGGTATTGTCGAATTTGCCCAAGCACTCGCCCAGCGCGGAGTGCGGCTTCTCTCCACTGGCGGCACGGCCAAGCTGCTGGCCCAGGCCGGCCTGAGCGTTACCGAAGTGGCCCAGCACACCGGTTCGCCAGAAATTCTGGATGGCCGTGTCAAAACACTGCATCCCAAAATTCACGGTGGCCTGCTGGCCCGTCGCGACAGCGCCGAACACCTGAAGACATTGGAAGAGCACGGCATTGACCGTATCGATCTGCTGGTCGTCAACCTCTACCCATTCCGTGAAACCATTGCCAAGCCGGGTTGCACCTTTGCCGATGCGGTAGAGAACATTGATATTGGCGGCCCCGCCATGTTGCGCGCTGCTGCCAAAAACCACGGTACGCCTGAAGGCGGCGCCTGTGTCGTCATTGACCCTGTCGATTACGAACGCGTACTGGCTGATATGGACGGCCCTGCTGGTCACCCTTCTTACGGCCTGCGTCTGGAACTGGCTGCCAAGGTCTACGCCCATACCGCCGCTTACGACGGTGCCATTGCCGCTTACCTGAGCAGCCTGGCTCAAGCCGAGCCTGCCCAGAACAGCGCCCCCGAAGTGAACACCTGGCCCAATGTGCTGACTATTCAGCTCAAACAGGAACAGACGCTGCGCTACGGCGAGAACCCGCACCAAAGCGCTGCTTTCTACACAGACGGCACCATTGGTGAAGGTCTGCTGGGTCGCTACAAGCAATTGCAGGGCAAGGAACTGTCCTACAACAATATTGCTGACGCCGATGCCGCTTGGGAATGTGTACGCAGCTTTGATGCGGGCGCCTGCGTCATCGTCAAGCACGCTAACCCGTGTGGTGTAGCCTTGGGCGAAACCGCCGAAGAATCCTACCGCAAAGCCTTCCAAACAGACCCAACCTCGGCCTTTGGCGGCATTATTGCCTTTAACCGCGAGGTGGACGAAGCGGCGGCCCAAGCGATCAGCAGCCAGTTTGTGGAGGTCCTACTGGCACCTTCCTACACTCAAGGTGCACTGGACGTGTTTGCCGCAAAAAAGAACGTGCGCGTACTGAGCATTCAGCCCGGTCAGGCTCACAACGCTTTTGACGTCAAACGTGTGGGTGGCGGCTGGTTGGTGCAAACGCCCGATACGTTCCGCGACAACACCGAAGGCTTCAAGGTCGTGACGCAAGTCCAGCCTACCGCCCAGCAAATGCAAGACATGCTGTTTGCCTGGAACGTGGCCAAGTACGTGAAATCCAACGCTATTGTGTTCTGCGGCCAAGGCATGACGCTAGGCGTAGGCGCAGGCCAGATGAGCCGTGTGGACTCTGCCCGCATCGCCTCCATCAAGGCTGAAAACGCGGGCTTGACCCTGCAGGGTTCGGCTGTCGCGTCCGACGCGTTCTTCCCCTTCCGCGATGGTCTGGATGTGGTTGCCGAAGCTGGCGCCACCTGCGTGATTCAGCCCGGCGGCAGCGTGCGTGACGACGAAGTCATTGCCGCCGCGAACGAGCGTGGTATTGCCATGGTCTTGACCGGCACACGCCACTTCCGTCACTAATATGCGAATCCTGGGCATAGACCCTGGCTTGCGTCGCACTGGTTTCGGAGTGATCGACGCCCAGGGGCCCAGCTTGCGCTATGTGGCCAGCGGGACCATCGTGGTCCCGCCCGATCTGCCTCTGGCAGAGCGGCTCAAGCTGATTTTGACTCACATCACGGAAGTGATTGAGCAAAGCAAGCCCGATACCTCTGCCATTGAAAAAGTCTTTGTAAACAGCAACCCTGCCTCTACCCTTTTGCTGGGGCAAGCACGGGGCGCCGCCTTGTGTGCACTGGCGGTAGGTGGGCTGGATGTCCATGAATACACGGCTTTGCAGATCAAGAAAACCGTCACCGGCAGCGGCCACGCTGCCAAAGAACAAATCCAACTGATGGTCCAACGGCTCTTGCAGTTGAACGGCCTGCCTGCGCCGGACTCGGCCGATGCCCTGGCCTGCGCCATCAGCCATGCCCATCACAGCAGTGTGGTGGGTGGTCTGCAAAAAAGCGGAGCTCTCACAAGCGGGCCGCGCCGTCGCATTCGCGCTGGCCGGATCTTGGGTTAACTATCCAGAAGGAACATCATGATAGGTCGCATCCGGGGTACCTTGATCGAAAAACAACCGCCTACCATCTGCGTGGATGTAGGGGGGGTCGGTTATGAAATCGATGTACCCATGAGTACGCTCTACCAAATGCCGGAGCTGGGGGCGCAGGTCAATCTGTTCACCCATCTGGCCATTCGTGAAGATGCTCACGTGCTGTTTGGCTTTTCCAGCCTGAACGAGCGCAGCACCTTCAAGGCACTGATCAAAGTCACCGGTATTGGTGCCCGCACAGCCCTATCTTTGCTTTCAGGCATGAATGCTGAAGAACTGGCCGATGCTATTACCCGCCAGGAGACTTCCCGTCTGGTGAAGATTCCAGGCATAGGCAAGAAAACAGCCGAGCGTCTTTTGCTGGAACTGCGTGGCAAGCTGGGTGCAGACCTGGGTGGCGGTGGCGCCGTCAGCGCCGTTCCCAATAGCCGTGATGATGTGCTGCACGCCTTGGAGGCATTGGGCTACTCCAACAAGGAAGCCAGTATTGCTGTCAAAGCACTACCTGATGATATTGATGTGTCGGAAGGGATCAAGCAGGCCTTGAAGTCGCTGTCACGCGCGTGACAAAAAACTGCCATGAATAAGAAACCGGGCCGTTCATCTGAACGGCCCGATTTTTAATATCTATCCATGTGGCAGCGTATCCGCCGTGACTCTTATTGATGCGATGATGTACTGGCTGATTACCCTATTGGCTTACTGCGGTTTGCTCGTTTGCTCGTTTGCTCGTTTGCTCGTTTGCTCGTTTGCTCGTTTGCTCGTTTGCTCGTTTGCAACTCCAGTTTGATCCGCTTTCTGAACCATCGGCAAGATAAATGCTTACGTATGCAAATCACTGACCTCATCAAGCCAGCAGCCGACCCAAGGCGGAGACATCCACATTACCACCACTGATCAGCACACCAACCTTACGGCCTTGCAAATCCCCCTGACGCATTGCCGCTGCGGCACCCAGACACCCTGTAGGCTCCACCACCATCTTCATGCGCTCCGCAAAGAAACGCATGGCCTGAACCAGCTCGGTATCCGGCACCGTCAAAATATCCGTCACCATGCTGCGAATCAGCTCGAACGTCATGGGGGCCAGCGCTTGGGTCAGCGCCCCATCAGCAATCGATGCAGGCGGTGCAATTTTGACGATCGCCCCACTACGCAAAGACTGCTGCGCATCATCGCCCGCCTGCGGCTCTACCCCAAAAACTTCACAAGCCGGTGCCATGGCCTTGGCGGCCAGCAAGCAGCCCGACAGCAAACCGCCCCCACCTAAGGGAACATAAAATTGCTGCAAATCGGGCACTTCCTGGAACAGTTCCAATGCCGCTGTGCCCTGCCCAGAAATCACATCAGGATGCGCAAAAGGCGGGATCAAAGTCAGTCCCTCGCGCTCCACCAAGTCCTGGGCAATCTGGGCACGGTCTTGGGTCAGGCGATCGTACTCAATCACTTTGGCCCCGTAACCGCGCGTCGCAGCAAGCTTAAGAACCGGCGCATCCGAATTCATGATGATGGTGGCCGGTATACCCAAGAGCTTGGCTGATAAGGCCACGGCCTGAGCATGATTACCCGAAGAAAATGCCACGACACCGGCTTTTTTCTGTTCATCCGTCAAACGCGCCAGTGCATTGAAACCACCTCGGAACTTGAAAGCACCAATACGCTGAAAGTTCTCGCATTTGAAGTAGACTTCGCCATTCAGGCGCTCGTTCAATGTAGTGGAAGTCAGGACCGGGGTGCGGTGTGCCACGGGCGCCAAGCGTTCTGCGGCAGCCACAACATCAGCAAAATCAGGTAACTCCAGGGACATGGCTAAAATCTCGTTTGAAAATTCCAACCTACATTATGCGGGATGCCAAGCGAAGCAGCCTAGACCCGTCGGCACAAAACGATCCTCCCTGTAGCAGAGCGACGATTTGCATAAGCACTCTGTGCACGCTGCCACGAGCCTCAGTACTCAGGCGGCTAGCGCTTGGTGTACCATACTGTATATTCAATCAGCGTAGTCATCATGGCCATACACTCCGATTCGCTCTCCAGCCTGCCTTCTGAACAGCGCATCATTACGCCCAAACCTTTGTCGCCCAACGAAGAGTCCATCGAGCGCGCCTTACGGCCCAAGATGCTGGAGGACTATGTCGGGCAAGCTCGTGCGCGTGAACAGCTAGAAATTTTCATCGCTGCTGCTCGACAACGTCAGGAGGCCTTGGACCACGTTTTGCTGTTTGGCCCGCCCGGTCTGGGTAAAACCACTCTGGCTCACATCATTGCCCATGAAATGGGCGTGAATCTACGTCAAACCTCCGGCCCCGTGCTGGAGCGCCCCGGTGATCTGGCTGCTCTGCTGACGAATCTGGAACCCAACGACGTCCTGTTTATTGACGAAATCCACCGTCTCTCCCCCGTTGTCGAAGAAATTCTGTACCCGGCCCTGGAAGACTTCCAGATTGATATTTTGATTGGTGAAGGCCCGGCAGCCCGCAGTGTCAAACTGGATCTGCAACCCTTTACCTTGGTGGGGGCCACCACGCGTGCCGGCATGCTGACCAACCCCTTGCGGGACCGTTTTGGCATTGTGTCCCGCCTGGAGTTCTATGACGTCAAAGACTTAACGCACATTGTGGCACGTAGTGCCGGCCTGCTTAATGTCAGCACAACAGACGAGGGCACCTACGAAATTGCCCGCCGCTCACGTGGCACACCGCGTATTGCCAACCGGCTTTTGCGCCGGGTGCGCGACTACGCCGAAGTCAAAACCGGCGGCATCATCCATACCGAATGCGCCCAAGCCGCTCTGTCCATGCTGGAAGTGGACCCACAAGGTCTGGATTTAATGGATAGAAAGTTGTTGGAAGCCATCATCCATAAATTCGACGGTGGTCCAGTAGGAGTAGACAGTCTGGCCGCTGCCATCGGTGAAGAGCGCGACACAATCGAGGACGTGATCGAGCCCTATCTGATCCAGCATGGTTTTTTACAACGCACTCCCAGGGGCCGTATTGCCACCCTGAACACCTGGCGCCACCTGGGGCTCACACCCCCACGCAATACACAGGGTCAGGACCTGTTCGAGGCAGAATAAGCATTTAGCCCCGGCGGGACCAGGGGCGAAACACCAATAGCAAGGTAATCGCAATCGATACGGCGGCGGCCAACAGCAAGGCCGGCAGCCAGTGCATATACGTGAAGACCAAGGCCAGCGTAGTGCAAAACCCTGCCAGACTCCCCGTCCCCCACAAAGCCGAACGCAAGGTCGCTACCAAGCTAGCAGCACCCAGGGTTTGGTGAATGGTCACAGCCACCACGGTATAGCCAATGGGGAAAGCCATAATCAGTCCCGACAAGCTCGGCCCTAACAAAGAACTGCTGGTGGTCACGATAGCGACCAGAAGTCCTGCCAAGGCTCCTCTGAATATCAGCAAGCCCCAGCCCGCCTTCGCTTTGCTGGTCCCTTTCATGCCGGCCAAACGGCGCGACGCGCGCAAGCTGAACGCAGTGACGGCAATAAACAAGGCTAGCCCCAGCACAGGCTGCACGGGCATGAAGGACAAAAGCAAGGCAGCCACTGCCCAAGCTGCGACCGCACACAGCAAGGTGCGCCAAGGCGACAAGTTGGGAGCGCAAAGAATGATGAGCAGCAAAAACAGTTGCGTCGCACTCAGCGAATACACGGCATAGGTTGCCGCCTGCTGCACATAATCGGCGGGAAACTGTTGGGACAAAAAATAAAAGCCGGGGCCCAGCACCATGGGCAAGCCCGCCAAGGCACCACCGATCAAGGGGCCAAATGCGCCCACAGACCACGAAACCAAGATCACGACCAAAGCGGTCGCGGCCATGCGTGCGGCCAAGGCAGACCACGCCACATCAAGAAAAACAGTTTCCACGGACGTATTTCGCAGTGAGATCAGATATTAAGAGCCGCCCGGCTAAGCGTCATTAAAGACGCAGGAACCGAGCCGCCTCTTTTTTCCCTAGCTCACCACACTCCAGTCCAGAGCCTGACCGGCAGCGAGAGGAATCAATGGCTCACCGGCCATCTCCACAGACTCGGGAATCGTGAATTGACGGCGTTGCAGCGTCATTGTTCCTTCATTGACGGGCAAGCCGTAAAAAGCGGGGCCATTCAAGCTGGCAAAGGCCTCTAGGCGATCCAAACGACCGGCCTTGTCAAAAGCCGACGCGTACAACTCCATAGCATGCAGCGCGGTGTAACAGCCCGCACAGCCACAGCTTTGTTCTTTGCGGCTACGCGAGTGGGGTGCGCTGTCTGTACCCAGGAAAAAACGGTTACTGTCACTGGTTGCGGCGTCTACCAGAGCCTGGCGATGCTTCTCGCGCTTTAAGACTGGCAAACAGTACCAGTGTGGCTGCAAGCCCCCCTGGAACAGGGCATTACGGTTATAGAGCAGGTGATGCGCCGTGATCGTCGCAGCAACCGGGCCATCGGCCTGGCTCACGTAGGCGGCACCTTCTGCCGTAGTCAAGTGCTCAAACACGACTTTCAGCTCAGGGAAAGCCTTGCGCATGGGAATCATCACACGCTCAATGAATACCGCTTCGCGGTCAAACAAGTCGATGCTGGGGTCCGTAACCTCGCCATGCATCAGCAAAGGCATGCCCGATTCCTGCATCTGCGCCAGCACCCGGGAACAGTTCTTTAGCAAATCCGTCACACCGGCGTCAGAGTTGGTGGTGGCTCCGGCAGGATAGAGCTTGACGCCATGCACAACCCCACTTTCCTTGGCGCGAACGATTTCCTCTGGCTGAGTATTGTCCGTCAGGTACAAAGTCATCAAAGGCTCAAACTTACCGACGTACTCGGTTTTGGCCAATGCGCTCAGAATGCGCTCGCGGTAGGCCAGAGCCTGTGCGGTTGCCGTAACGGGCGGGGTCAGATTGGGCATGACGATAGCCCGATCAAATTGTGCCGCAGTATGGCCCAAGACCGACTCCAACACAGCACCGTCGCGCAGGTGCAAATGCCAATCATCAGGACGACGAATGACCAAGGTATCCACAGTAGGGCTCATATCTTTACTCAATATCAAACAAAGGCTCCGTGCTTTGAACCGTCAATAAAGCAACAGGTGCCACAATTGCCTGTCAGCAGGCCGAATCCATCATTATGCTACAGCTGCCTGCGCTGCGCATGTCGGCACAGAAGTCCCGAGCCCGAATCAATACTGCGTTGCAGCAGCCTGTAAACACTGGAAAATCTGCTTACAGACCGGCAAAGCTCCTACTCACAAAGGGCTTGGACGTATAAGGAGTATCACGGTATGCTGACAGACAAGTCGTGCCCTAGCGCATAACCCGCCCCTTCAACTCGTTTCTCAGGAGTTCCGTTCATGGCCAGCACTGAAAAAAAACCTGCTACCCGCAAACCCAATGCAGCCTTCATGAAACCACTCACTCCTAGCCCAACACTGGCTGCGGTGATTGGCTCTGGCGCGCTACCGCGCACTGAAGTTACGAAGAAAATCTGGGAATACATCAAGAAACACGATCTTCAGGATCCCAAGAACCGTCGCAACATCAATGCTGACGCCAAACTACGCCCCTTGTTCGGCAAGGATCAGGTCTCCATGTTTGAACTGACCAAACTGGTCAGCGCTCACCTGAAATAAGCGCGGGGTGCTCAGGCACCTTTGGCAGTATCGGGCCGCGTCGCTGAGCTTTCAGCTGCGGCCCTTTTTCATGTGTCATCATCAAGCCTTCGCATCTTCATATCGATGTCAATCTCTACTGCTCCCGATCAAACCCCACGTGTTCTATGCTGGCTGCGCCGCGATCTTCGCCTGCACGACCACGCGGCCTTGCACCACGCCCTGAAAAGCGGTTTGCCTGTGGCCTGTGTGTTTATCTTTGACAGCACAATCCTGGACTCCTTGCCTGCCGACGATGTACGGCTGGCTTTTATACATGACAGTCTGCTGCAGGTGCAGGAACAACTGCGCCAATATGGCAGTGAACTGATCACGGCTCACGGTGACCCAGTACAGAAAATTCCCGAGTTGGCAAACCGCCTGAATGCGAAGGCGGTCTATGCCAATGAAGACTACGAACCTGCGGCCATGGCACGAGATCAGACTGTCAGTCATACCCTGTCTGGCCAAGGCATGGAACTAAAGCTATTCAAGGACCAGGTCATCTTTGCGCGGGATGAAATCCTGACACAGCAAAGACAACCGTATACGGTTTTTACACCTTACAAGCGGAACTGGCTGGCGCGTATTCAATCGGAGGATGCACAAGCCTATGACTGCTCGCAAGGAGAATGGGCCGCCCTGCCAGAGCAAGCCCTACCTGACTTGGAAGAATTAGGCTTTCAGGAAAAATCTCGCGCGAAACTGCTCAGTCCCGCCGGTTGGCAAGGCGCCCAGACATTGCTGGAACAATTTGAGCCCAGAATCCATGCCTATCATGAACGCCGGGACTTTCCAGCCAAACGAGGCGTGTCCTATTTAGCCCCCCATCTGCGCTTTGGAACACTATCCATACGCCAAGCCGTATCTCTGGCTTGGCCCAGCGACTCCGATGGCGCGGCCACCTGGCTGAGCGAACTGATCTGGCGAGAGTTCTACCAGCAGTTCCTATGGCATCACCCAGAAACGGCGACAGAGAGCTTCAAGCCGGCCTACAAGGACCTGCCTTTCCCTAATCGCGAAGACTGGTTTCAGGCCTGGAAAGACGGCCAGACCGGCTATCCAATTGTTGATGCCGCCATGCGTCAATTGAACCAGTCAGGCTATATGCACAACCGGCTGCGCATGATAAGTGCGTCCTTTCTGGTAAAAGACTTGCTGATAGACTGGCGATGGGGGGAGCAATATTTTGCCCAGAAGCTGCTTGATTACGATATGGCTTCTAACGTGGGGGGCTGGCAATGGGCCGCTTCCACCGGATGCGATGCGCAGCCTTACTTTCGCATCTTCAACCCCATAACCCAATCGCGTAAATTTGATCCAGACGGACAGTTCATACGTCGATATGTGCCCGAACTGGCGTCGCTGGACAAACAAGCTATTCACGCGCCTTGGCAGGCCAAGCAGCTCCCTATCGAATTCAGGTCAGGGAAAGACTACCCGGCCCCCATCGTAGACCATGACACACAACGGCATCTTGCTTTGGCCTTATTCAAGCAAGCAGGAGAGCAAGAACAAGCGGATTGAAATACCTTAAGGATAGTTATGTCAGATAGCTTCAAGCGACCTTCTCCGATCAGTACTTCCGTATTACTACAAAACCTGCAAGCCGCTCATCCCCAAGCACAAGTGGCCGTTCTGGACTTCAGCGCAGACCATGCCGAAATCAGCTTGGCTCATCAAGGCGCCCCTGTACATACGGAGCACTTCCCGGAACTTAGCGCAGTCCAGCTGTTGGCCAATTGTTTTTCAGACTCAAGCTCACGCCAGGCGCAGTTGGAGCATGCCATTGAAGTCGTCGAAGACGCCATCATGCCGGCCAGTCTGGATCTACGCCAGTTCACGGTATTTGCCACGGCTGAATATGCAGAAGAACTACATGCTTGGCTCCATACAGCTCAAGGCAATGAACAGCACATCATCAATCGGGACATGATCGACGATCTGTTCACCCTTTATGCCGCCGCCAGCCAAGGGGCCGTCAGTCTGAAAATGATCAACGCTAGCTCTTTGGAAAATATCCATCAGCTAGTCAACAATCAAAACCTGGGTATATACCTGCTACTGCTGCGTGAATGCATGCACCATATGCATATCGAGCAGGTTCACTTGCTGGCGCCCTGAGGCTTGCCCTTTGGGGTTTTTATAGGTGAAGAGAAACCCAGCCATGCAGGAAAACACCCAACATAAAACCAGGCATCCTTCAGTACAAGCATTCAAGCAGCAAGCATCCTGGCTTGCAGTGGCGAAACCTCCTAAAGCCAGGGCAAAACGTCTTGTATTTTTTTTGCCCCCCTGACATAGGGCGCAGAGAAGATAAGCTGCCAACCGTCACGATGAGGCTGAGTCAACACACATAAGCAAAGAGCCCCGCAAGCAAAGGGCCCAAGACTAATCGTACCCAGAATGGAGCAAAACGAGATCACATAAAAAAAGGTGCTCATCAGAGCACCTTTTAAAATACTTCTTTCTGGTCTGGCCCAGAACTCTTCTGATACTGGATCGACCTAGTAATCGTGGCCCAGCGCCTGACCACCAGCCAAAGCCAACCAGCCTTTGATCAAGCGATGAACGATCCAAACCAAGGCCACCAGCGCGGTTACCCAACCAATGAAGATGGTCGTTAGCAAAGCGCTCAGCACCACCCACAACAGACCCCACCAGAAAGTCTTGATAACCCAGTCCAGGTGACTGGCATAAATGGTGCCCGACGCATCACCGCGTTTGACGTAGGCCAGGATCACGGCTGCCACAGCCGCAGCACCGAAGATACCTGCACTGATCATAGCCAAAGAAAACAAGCCATAGCAGATGTGCGTGATCTTGCGCAGCGACAAGCCTGGTTCAAGCTCGGGGCTAATGGGCTGATTCATTCGGTTCTCCTGAAACAAGCATTAACAATAACGATACCGAACCATTTTACCCATACTTTGGGCATTAACCGTATGACAGTGGCAGAGCTACCACCATATGAATAGAAGAATTAGCGGCCTGAAGATAAATCCTATATCCCGAAGAAGTACACACCCCACATACTCAATAGACACGGTAGGCAGCAGCCGAATAGAAAGAAGGGGAATCGGTAACCGAAACGGGCTGATGATGATGCAGGTGTGCCAAGCTATCAACAACAAACGTTCCACGCAGCCAGAGTCAGGCAAGCACCATGACGATGGAAGCAATGGCGGGTAACAGCCGTACAGCAGGAAGGAAGATCAGCAACCGAAACGGGCTGATGGTGATGCAGGTGTGCAGAGCTATCAACAATAGACGCTCCACGCAGCTAGAGTCAGGCAAGCACCATGACGATGGAAGCGACGGCGGGTCACCGAACAGAAAAAGGAAGGTAGGTTAAGAAGCGCCCGGAATGAGTTTTTACGGGTGGGATGGAGAGGTGTTGTAGAAGAAGAATGGGGAAGATCCAGCGTCCCCCCAGCCGATAGGCCATCAGCTCGATCAAACCAAAGGCTTTCTTGGCTCACTGGATGCCAATCCACGTAACTACCCGAGGCAAGCCGAGAAGAAGGGGCGGACAACAGTCGTACAGAAGAAGGAAGGAAGGAAGGAAGGAAGGAAGGAAGGAAGGAAGGAAGGAAGGAAGGAAGGAAGGAAGGAAGGAAGGAAGGAAGGAAGGAAGGAAGGAAGGAAGGAAGGAAGGAAGGTGAGGCTGAAGGCTCCGACCTGTATTAGCAGCACCGGATGCTACGCGGCGGAGCTACCCGAGGGGCAAGCCGAAGCAGACACGAGTAAGCCGTACAGAAGAAGAAGAAGAAGAAGAAGAAGGCAGACAAGGTGCCCAGAACGGGCCAGGAGCAAGGAAGGGACGTCCGACCGATGATCGCAGGGATCCGGTCCTTATGCCGCCAGAACACGGCTGAGTAGCAAGGTGTACGCGTAGCGCGCATAAAAAACAAAACCCCCGCAAGGGATACTTGCGGGGGTTTTGAGCAATAAGAGCTTGACGATGACCTACTTTCACAGACGTCCGTC
>NZ_JBFWIQ010000016.1:0-91453 GCF_050255915.1 Alcaligenes sp. | reverse complement strand
CGCACCAGCGACTGTAAACCGAGCTGCTGCATCAAACGCTGAACCGACTTGTGATTGATCATTTCCCCCGCTTGACGTAACGCGGCTGTTATACGCCGATAACCGTAGCGGCCTTGATGGCGCTCATCGAGCATACGAATCTTCGATTTGATGGCAGCGTACTTGTCCTGTGTGCTCATCGCTTTGACATGGTAGTAGAACGTGCTGCGAGACAGCCCCGCCGCTCGTAGCAGTAACCTCAGCGGATAATCTGGCCTTAACCCTTGGAGCACTTGCGCTTTTTCACCAGCGCTGCGTTCCGTTCCGCCTCGGATAAGGCCTTCAGTTTTTTTAGATAGGCGTTCTCCGCACGCAAGTACGCCAGCTCTTCAAGTAGCGCTTTTTGCATGCGCGTTTCATCGGGCGCTTCAAGCTTGGATGGGGGAGTTGGGGGCTTCATGGGTCTACCTTTACGACGGGGCGTTAACGCTACTAATCCGCCCTTATCATACTCGCGGCGCCATTTCCCTATAGAACCTGTGCTGCGAATGTCATAGAGCGCGGCAGCATGCCGATCGGATAAGCCCTCGCGCGCGATGTGTTGGAGAACCTTCAGCTTAAATTCCGCGTTGTAAAAGCGGTGCTTTTTCTCTAATCCGGATAGGCCGTGTAGCTGATAGCTCGCAACCCAACGGCGTAGCTGGGAGTGTTCTATCCCATAGGCTGAGACCAGCTCTCGATAACCATTGCTTCCCGACAGATAGTGCTCGACCAAGTTGACTTTGAACCGTACATCGTATTTCGTCATGAAAAACACCCCAAAGGTTGGATGAGTGTCCAACTTTTGGGGTGCAGTTCACGGGCATTGGGGTGTTTTGACACTGCTGCTTCAAATCAGGGGTTCTACTCAGAGCCCCCCCGATCTGCCGCCATGTCTTACTTCTTGCTGTCTTTGAGCTGAGGCACAGCCGAACCGGCAGCAGGAGCCAGCAGGCCAACCTGGGTGTAGGTGAACAACTTATCACGTGTGTCCACGATATCCAGATTGCGCATGGTCAGTTGACCAATACGGTCGCGTGGCGAGAACATGCTGTCCACTTTTTCCATGCTCAGGCGCTCGGCCTTGTAGGTCAGGTTAGGCGAAACCGTATCCAGGATGGAGTAGTCATTACCGCGACGCAGTTCCAGAGTCACTTCGCCCGTAACAGCACGAGCCACCCAGCGCTGGGCAGTTTCACGCAGCATAATGGCTTGTGGGTCAAACCAGCGGCCTTGGTACAGCAAGCGGCCCAAACGCAAACCGTTGATGCGGTACTGCTCGATGGTGTCTTCGTTGTGGATGCCGGTCACCAGGCGCTCGTAAGCGATGTGCAGCAAGGCCATGCCGGGAGCTTCGTAAATGCCACGGCTCTTGGCTTCAATAATGCGGTTTTCAATTTGGTCGCTCATGCCCAGACCATGACGGCCGCCGATGCGGTTGGCTTCCAGCATCAGTTCCACCGGGTCGGCGAATTCCACGCCGTTCAAGGCAACAGGCTGGCCTTCCTCGAAGCGCACACGCACCTCTTCAGCGGCCACAGCCACGTCGTCACGCCAGAAAGCCACGCCCATAATGGGTTTGACGATATTGATACCGGCGTTCAGGTATTCCAGATCCTTGGCTTCGTGCGTGGCACCCAGCATATTGGAGTCGGTGGAGTAGGCTTTCTCGGCCGACATCTTGTAGTCGAAGCCGTTTTCCTGCATGTACTCGGACATCTCGGCACGGCCACCCAGCTCATCAATAAACGTCTGGTCCAGCCAAGGCTTGTAAATCTTCAGCTCAGGGTTGGTCAACAAACCGTAGCGGTAGAAACGCTCGATGTCGTTGCCCTTGTAGGTGCTGCCGTCGCCCCAGATATGGACGTCGTCTTCTTTCATGGCAGCAACCAGCATGGTGCCGGTCACAGCACGGCCAATAGGCGTGGTGTTGAAGTAGGTAACACCGCCGGTGGTGATATGAAAGGCGTTGCACTGCAAGGCGGCAATCCCTTCAGCCACCAGTTGCTGACGGCAGTCCACCAGACGGGCCAGCGTGGCACCGTATTCCTTGGCCTTGCGGGGAATCGCATCGTAATCGGGTTCGTCAGGCTGACCCAGGTTCGCGGTGTATGCGTAAGGGATCGCGCCCTTATTGCGCATCCACAAAAGTGCAGCGCTGGTGTCCAGGCCACCGGAAAAGGCAATGCCGACCTTCTGGCCGACTGGAAGAGATTCAAGGATGGTTGTCATTATCGCGTCAGTAGTGGTGTGCAAGTACAGTTCCGCCCGTAAGACTCTATAGCAGAGCCATGCCCGCGGCAGGATCAATATGTCATTATATCGTCTTGACCGACCCTGGACACCTTTGCGTAGCTGGATTTAATTACTCGATGAACTAGAACATCCATTTTCACCTGGAGACAAGCCATGCCCGAGACACAAGCACAACCCGCTATCAGCCGTTATCCCGTCCCTACCCTGGCCGACATGCCCGAGGATATTCGCAGTCGTATTGAAGCCGTGCAGGAAAAATCCGGTTTTATTCCGAATGTATTTCTGGCTCTGGCACACCGCCCTGACGAGTTTCGCGCCTTTTTTGCCTATCACGACGCGTTGATGGAAAAGCCCAGTGGTTTGAGCCATGCCGATCGGGAAATGATTGTGGTGGCTACCTCTGCCGCCAATCAGTGTCATTACTGCGTCATTGCCCACGGTGCGATTTTGCGTATCCGCGCCAAGAACCCGTTGGTGGCAGACCAGGTTGCCGTGAACTGGCGCAAGGCCGATATTCCGGCGCGTCAAAAAGCCATGCTGGCATTCGCCATGAAAGTCTCGCAAAACGCCCAGGAGATTGAAGACACGGACTTCCAGGCCCTGCACGAGCACGGCTTCAGCGACGAAGACGCCTGGGACATTGCCGGCATCAGCGCCTTTTTTGGTCTGAGCAACCGCATGGCCAACTTCATGTCCATGCGCTGCAATGACGAGTTCTACATGCTGGGACGCGTTCCCCGCTAAGCATGATGCGTTACGCCCTGATGGTTGCCGGGTGGGTATGTGTAGCGCTGGCCATTGCCGGCGCTGTTTTACCCTTGCTGCCTACCACGCCTTTTGTGCTGCTGGCTGCATGGTGCTTCTCCCGTAGCTCCCCCCGCTTTCATCAATGGCTGCTGGACCAGCGCCATCTGGGCCCTTATTTGCGCAACTGGGAAAACGGCCAAGGCTTGACCCGCAAAGCCAAACGTCGGGCGCTGATCATGTTGTGGCTGTCGCTGGCCGCCTCGGCCTGGCTGACCAGTCACTTGGGCTGGTATCGACTGGGCTTGTTAATTCCGGGCATTTTCGCCACTCGTTATTTGCTGCGAGCCAAAACCCTGGATGACACCCCTTCCGAGCCTGTGCAAAAATAGCCTGCTTGAACCGATCCTGGCTTGACCCCTTTTAGCTTGAAGAACCCATGTCTCATCCTGTCATCTTGCTGGCTGCCGCCTACATCACCAACTCTGCCGGACAAATTTTGCTGGTCCGTAAACGTGGCAGCGCCTATTACATGCAAGCCGGTGGCAAGCTGGAAGCAGGCGAGACGCCCTTGCAAGCCTTGCAACGTGAACTGGATGAAGAACTGGGCTTGAAAGCGGAAGAAACCGCCCAGGCCCGGTACGAAGCCTACTTTGAAAGCCCCGCCGCCAATGAGCCTGGCCATATGGTTCATGCCCACGTGTTTACGTTGACAGTAGACCGCGACATTCAGGCCGCTGCCGAGCTGGAAGAAGCCCGCTGGGTCAGCCCGCAAGAAATCCGTTCGCTGACGCTGGCCCCTTTGCTGGCTAACCACATCCTGCCGCGTCTGTGCGCACAGGCCGCGGCCTAAGGCTCAGCCTGCACAAGACGTCCTTCCGTCTTGTGCCGTCCAAACCACGAACCGCCTATTTTTTGGCATAATGTCGCCCTTGAGTCCCCTCTTGCGGGGACGTAGCTGTTTGCCCGACCAGCCCGCAACGGCGGGCTTTCTTTATTGAGCGCTAATTTATGTCCTCTTTGCCCTGTCAAGGCGCAATCGTCACCTTTACCCTGCAGCAGCTGCGTGCCGCCACGCAAGCCGGGGGCATTTTAGGTGTGTCCATCAAAGGACAAGGCAATCATTTTTTTGTACAAGTGGCCACGCGTGCCGGTCAGGCGGTGCTGGTTACCGCCCGCAGCAAAGATCCGCGCAGTTTCAAAAGTCCCTTGCAAGCCATGGTTCTGCTCAAGCAAGTGGGTATCGTTACAGGCCAGTTTGACCTGACCCAGTACTCGCCCGACCAACAGGAAACCGCCCCGCGCAGCCGTCGCCGCCCGGCCAAGCCCAGCAAACTGGGGCTGCGATGGAACCGAATTGCAGAACGCATCTCCAGCCCCGCTCAACCTTCTTTGGACGATCCCAGTCTGGACATCAATGAAGAACAGACGCGCCGCCTGATCGCCCGACAGGAAAACCAGCAGTTAAGCCTGCTGGGCAACTAAGCACAGCCCCTCTGTGTTTCTGGACGTGTTAAGGGCATAGGCCGCATCCAAAGCCTGTGCCAGATCTTGCTGCAAGTGCTGGGGCTCTTCCAGCCCTACATGCAAACGCAACAACTGCCCCTGCCCGAACAAGGCGCGCCCGTTGCGCTTGGGCATATCCATAGGCAAAGCCAGGCTCTCGAACCCGCCCCAGGATAGACCGATACCAAACAGGCGCAAGGCCTTGAAAAATAAAGATAACTGCGCTTGACTCAACGGTTCCAGCACCACACCGAACAAACCCGTAGAACCGGTAAAATCCCGTTTCCAGATCGCATGGCCGGGATGAGACTCCAGCGCCGGATGCAAAACCTGTTGTACCTGCGGATGTTGTTCCAGAAAACGGGCAATCTGCAAGGCACTGGCCTGATGCTGACGCAAGCGTACACCTAAGGTGCGCATGCCACGCAGCGCCAAAAAGGCATCATCAGGCCCGGCTGTCTGACCAAAATCATGCGCCGCCCGACGCAGCAACGGCCAAGCGCGTTCATTGGCCGTGGCAACTCCCAGCAAGGCATCGGAATGCCCCGTCAGATATTTGGTGGCAGCCTGGATAGACACATCCACGCCATGTTCAAACGGCTTAAAAAACAAGGGGGTAGCCCAGGTATTGTCCAAAAGCACATACGCCCCGACCGCATGCGCACAACGTGCAATGGCCGGGATATCCTGAATCTCGAAGGTGGCCGAACCGGGCGACTCTACGTACACCACCTTGGTATGGGGACGAATCAGGCTGGCTATCTCCTCCCCCAAAGACGGCTCGTAAAACTGAACCTGAATACCCATGCGGCTAGCCAGTACCTGCTGCGCAAACGCGCGTACCGGTCCATAGACCGAATCCGGTATCAGCAAATGATCCCCGACTTCCAGCATGCCCAACAAAGCATGGGTACACGCCGCCAAGCCAGACGGGAACAGGCTGGCCTGAAAACCGCCTTCCAGCTCGGCCACGGCTTGCGTCAAGGTTTGCAAGGTAGGGTTGGTGAAGCGGCCATAAGAAACATAGGGATTGTCAGGTTCCTTGCGCTGGGCCCATTGCTCCAGATTGTCGGCCAAAATAGTCGAGCCACGACAAACGGGCACATTCACAAAGCCAGCCGACACGCGGGTGTCCCGGCCTAAATGCGTCAAACGCGTATTTTGATAATCGCAGTCCTGCATGCTGTTTTCCTGATCGTGATCGCTAAAGACGAATGGAAACAGTCTACGCAAGAGCCCAGGGGCAATTATTGCGTTTTCACGCTACCACAGGCAGAATTCAGAGAATAAAAATCTACAACTACCGATATTATTGGGAAATTATTTTTATGCTGGATAAATTCGACAAGCACATCCTGGAGATCCTACAAAACGATGCCACCTTGGCGATCCAGGAAATTGCCGATCGGGTGGGTTTGTCCAGCACTCCCTGCTGGCGACGCATACAACGTCTGGAACAAGAGGGCTATATCGAAAAGCGGGTGGCACTACTCAGTTCAGAAAAGCTGAATGTAGGAGTCACGGTATTTGTGGCTATCAAGACCAATCAGCACAACAAGCAGTGGTACAGCCAGTTTTCGGCGGTGGTCGAGGCAATCCCACAGATTGTGGAGTTCTATCGCATGAGCGGCGATACCGACTATTTACTGCGTGTCGTCGTGCCGGATATCAAAAGCTTTGACCGGGTTTACCAGCGACTGATCTCGGAAATAGAGCTGACCGATGTCAGCTCCAGTTTTGCCATGGAGCAGATCAAGTTCACGACACGTCTGCCCCTGGACTACGCCTGATCCGGCGCCGGTTAATGCTTAAAAGCTGTATTCCACGTCCAAGGTCTGGCCAATCGTCAGCCTCTGAGACCGGGATTCAACCAGCATGGCTTGCATGCCAAACAAGGTGCCTTGCGGAAACTGGCGACTTTGCGCCAAGGCCAAACCGGGTTGTGTGCCCACCTCGGCCGTTCGCTGGTTCACGTTGGGCATAGGGCAACGGGTGCACTGACGGACAAACGCAAAGCTCAGACCCTCGCTGCTCACACCCAGGACGTAGTCTTCCTCGTAGGCGGGCAAACCCGTGAAAACGACGTTGGCACGAAAACGATCCATGGGCACCGCTTGCTCCCCAGACTGCAGAACCAGGCGATTGAGCTCTTCCAGGGACGCCTCATTGGTGAACAAAAAGGGCAAGGCGTCGGCAAAACCAAAACCGTTTAGCTGATCACCGATCTGGCGCCAGCCCTGAGACTTTTCTTCCCAAGGGCGTACCCGTTCAGTCAGGACATACCGACGGGCACGACTATGGTTACGCAATACCCGACAAGGGGTTTGCAAAAAATCGCTAAACCATTGCGCGACTTGATCGCCTTCATCCCGACCCAACGTATCAGAACTCCAGATACGCACGGAGACGGCGACGTTATCCCCTACCGGAGCATCCAGAGACCAGCTCAACGTCTCCATACCGGGTGCTTGGACCGTAATCTGCCCATCCTGTACCAATGGTCGAATCAAGGACATACGCGGCCAGCGACGCTGCGTCATGAATACGCCCTGCTGGTCAACAACGACCCACTCGCGATCGTGGGCCAGGCCCGCAACGCTAACCTCAACGCCCTGCGGATGCGCCTGGGCTGCACAGGATTTGATGGGATGGGTGAACAAGCCGGTGATGGTAATCATGGGAGGCAACAACAAAAGGCAAGATAAAGAACGTATTCTAAAACGGCCTGTTCAACAGCCCGCCCCTGCTTTGACGATAGCGTGCAAAGAAGTGGATTAGAAACATCGACCTGCGGCAATGACGTCCCCCTGACACTTGACAACATCGCAAACCTATGACTTAATAGTTAGCTGATCGCGCCCATATATCCATTACATCAAGAACGTGCGATCAATATTTTCTTGAATATACCCACGTAAACAGGTCCCTTTGACCTTCTGGCATGTCCCCAAACATGCGGGTATTCATTTACTACGGCGACGGCAGCCACATCCAGACTTATTTTTTGCATCGTAGCGGACTACTTGCTCCGTCCATATGCTTGGCAAACGAATAAGGCGCTGTCCATCCTGTCACAGAGTACGTTTGCTTGATATTGTTATTGTCCAGTCAGCGATGCTCTACATTGAAATAGCAATGGCCTGACCTCCGTGTGGAGGCTGGTCCATCATGGTGTCATCAAATCTCAATAAAAAAACGATGTAATGACACCACACGATAAGGAAAAAAATATGAAAAACATCTATCCAACTGGTTTGATCTCGCGCCCTGACCATATTGCTTTGAATAAAACCGATATTCGCATTGGCGATACGGTGTATCTGCAACCTAAAAACGGCCCTCGTATGGCTGGTACCGTGATCTTCAGTTCACCTGTACACGGCTGCACCACCTACACTGCCGACGCCCATAGTCAGGATGCCAACGTACGGTTTCGCTTCCGCCTGCAGGACGTGCATCACGTGGCCCCTCGCCATCCCATGCCCGCTCTGAATTAAGAATATGTTCCCTAATTAATACGGGGCAGTCAGATACAGCCCCGTATTAGTCTCATTTGATAACACATAATTACAATCTGTAATGGCCATTCCTGCTTTCGTCCTAAAATAGTGGCGGCTTAAAACTTATCCGACGCTGTAAAGCGTCCACGTTGAGCGTGCGCTCCTATGGCAACGGATATGAAACCAAAGCAGGCTTTCTGCTTGCGCCCACCCCGGCGCTACTCCTATCTCTCCCGGTTTTTCCTGTTCAGCCTGGTCCTACTTCTGACCCTGCTGGGTACCAAGCTGCACCATTCCGATGCACTAACCATCTTCTGGCCTACCGAAGCTGTGCTTCTGGGTCTGTTTATCCGCCGCCCAGACTGGGCCAGTCAAAAATTTAACTGGCTACTCATTACGCTGGCCTATTTCTGTGCCGAGCTGCTTGCCACCAATCCCCTACCCATTGCGCTGCTTTTGACCGTAGCCGATGTCAGCGGCGTCAGCCTGGCGTATTGGCTGATCACCCGCAATCGCCAGTTGGATCTTTCCCTGCGTCGCCCCCAGGCGATGTTGACCCTGGCCTCCTACTACGGCCTGGCCTGCGTTTTATCTGCCTTGCTAGGCGGTTTTGCCCTGTATCTGCATACCGATCAGGATTTGCCTTTGGCCATTCTGTCCTGGATGCTGACTAGCTTGATTTCCTATAGCGCTATCTTGCCCGTCATCCTGACCGCCCCCGCGCGCCCTTGGCGCCGCTTTCTGGAATACTGGAACGAACCGCACCTGATGAGCCTGGCCCAGTTAGCGCCCGTTCTGTCCTTGTTATTGGCCAGCTTGTTAAGCCTGCTGATTGACGGCCCCGGCTCTCTGGCCTTTCCCGTCCTGCCTTTATTGTGGTGCGCCCTTAGCTACTCGCTCTTTTCGACCACCTTACTGACGTTGTTCTATGTGCTCTGGACGCTGTTTGCCCTGAGCCCGCCTGTGTACTTCTTGCCCAATCAGT
Source organism: Alcaligenes sp. (assembly GCF_050255915.1). Lineage (NCBI taxonomy): Bacteria > Pseudomonadati > Pseudomonadota > Betaproteobacteria > Burkholderiales > Alcaligenaceae > Alcaligenes > Alcaligenes sp. Next base: position 82,444 of record NZ_JBFWIQ010000016.1, on the reverse strand, counting down.
TCCACTCCTCGCTAGACCTGCTGTCACTGCGCATCGGGATTGCTTCCATTGCGCTGGCCTCAATCACCAGCGCCAGCCTGATGTCAGCACGCAATCTGGCGGTTGAAAAACTGCAGCAACTTGCCCACCACGATGACCTGACGGGCTTGCTCAACAAACAGGCTTTTTATCAGCAAAGCCAGACAATACTGACCCAATGCCGTTTGAAACAGGTTCCTATCAGCGTCATCGTTCTGGACATCGACCACTTCAAGCCCGTTAACGACACCCACGGCCACCATGTCGGCGATCTGGCCTTGAGCGCTGTTACCCAACGTATTTCACTGGCTTTGCGCGAGACCGATGTATGCGGCCGGCTAGGCGGAGAAGAATTTGGTATTTTGTTGCCGGACTGCAGCGCACTACAAGCGCATGCTGTTGCTGAGCGAGTCCGTAAAAGCATTTCCTTGCTGCCCTTTTGCCTGGACAACGACCAACAACTGACTATGACAGCCAGCTTGGGCATCGCCACTTTGGACTCTTCAACCCTGGATCTACACGCGTTGCTACGCCAAGCAGACACTGCCTTGTACGAAGCAAAACGCGCGGGTAGGGATCAAAGTTATTCCTATCATTTGCCCGAGCCCAAGACAGGTACTTGACGCTATCCGTAAGCAAACCGATACTGATGTATCAATACGAAACAACACATCAGGGAGCGGTGATATGGCGTCAGTTTACGGCTCGCCCTTGTGCCAGGCATGTTTGGCCTTGCCACAGGGTGTCAGTACTAGCCAAGCGCATGCCGATTTGCGCTTACTTGGGCAACACCCCCCATCTCCTGACGGAGCCCACGAAACACAGTATCGCTGTCTGAACTGCCAGACTCACTGGCTACTACGCACCAATCGCTGGGGAACTCCTGAAGGGTTTCGCCTCAAGCCCGTATAGGCAAAGCCAGACACATGCACTACCATGACGGCTTTGTCTGTTAGCGATTCCTGTATGTCTGCCCTGCTGTTTGATACTGAAACCACCGGCACTGCCCAGCCTCAAGTCATCGAGGCCGCTTGGTTGCGTTTGAGCGACCCGGTATTTTTGCTGGTCAATGAAGAATTTGAGCAACGCTACCGGCCTGATCAAGCCAATACGCTAGGCGCCTTGGCCACGCATCACATCTATGACGAGGAGCTGCAGGACTGCCCCCCGCACACCGAATTCAAGCTGCCTGCCGACACCCAATACATCATCGGCCACAATGTGGACTATGACTGGGGGGTGGCCGGTTCCCCCAATATCAAGCGTATCTGTACCTTGGCCTTATCGCGCCACTTGATTCCAGGCCTGGATAGCTACAGCCAATCTGCTCTGATTTATCACATTGATCGCGCCAATGCTCGCGAGCGCCTGCGCAACGCGCACAGCGCACTGGCCGACGTACGTAATTGCCTGTCGCTGCTGCAGTATTTGTTGGGGCTCAAGCACAACATCAACACCTGGGAACAGTTGTGGCAACTCTCCGAGCACGCCCGCATTCCCACCGTTTTGCATTTTGGCAAACACAAGGGCATGGCTATTGCCGATGTGCCACAGGATTACAAGAACTGGTTGCTGCGCCAGCCGGACCTGGACCCCTATCTGATCAAGGCTTTGAAGGTATAAACCTCAAGGTTCGTAAAATCCCTAATGGCTACCAGCCTGCTTATGCCCAATGATGAAGGTCCCAACAAGAACTTCATGAGGTGGCAAATGATCGAGGTTGCATACGTCACGAAAGATATGCGTCGGGACCCTTACGAACGAATTACCCATCTTGGAGGAGCGGGCTGGCAACGCTCTCAACCCGATGTTGTCCAGCAAATTGAGCAGGGCCAAGAAGACTACTACATTCTTCTGGATGGCATTCCCGCCAAACTGACCGTGGCGCTCAGCCGTTTTGGTGCCAAGTACCTGAAAACTGAGCTTGAAGTTGAAGAGCCTCACATTTTGCTCAGCCTACCCAGCCAGGCTGCTTGAACAGCAGTCTGACCTTCCTTCCTCTATCTATCAGGGAACACAAAAAACGCGGCGTGACGCCGCGTTTTTCATACCTGCCTTCAAACCTGCTTACGGTTTGAGCAAGCGCCATTGGCCGTTACGCACAGTGATCAGTTCACGACCACGCTCGTCAAAGCCGCTATGGTCCTCAGGCGACATGGTGTAGACACCTTGGGTTGCCACCAAGTCACGAGTTTGCTCCAGTGCATCACGCAAGGCAGAACGAAACTCAGGCGTACCCGGTTTGGCCTTGCTGGCTGCTTCAGGAATCGCCTTTTCCAGCAATAGGCCGGCGTCATAGACGTTGGCACCAAAGGTAGCAGGGGCCTGACCATAACGCTCGGAGTAGCGCTGGATATAATCTTGAGCAATGGGCTTGGCAGGATTGCTGTCTTCAATTTCAGGCAACACCAGCATCAGGCTGGCGGCCAGAATCGTGCCCTCCACCTGCTCGCCCCCCAGGCTCAAGAACGCAGGCAAAGCGGCACCGTGCGTTTGATAAATCTGCCCTTTGTAGCCTTGCTTGACCAAAGTCACTTGCGGCAACACGGCAGCCGCGCCCGTGCCGGCCACCAGAACCACATCCGGTTTAGCGGCGTAAACCTTCAAGGCCTGACCCGTTACCGAGGTGTCCGAACGTACATACCGTTCAGTAGCCACAATCTTGATATTGTTTGCATCCGCCAAGTTTTTGAACACGTTCAACCAGCTCTCGCCATAGGCATCGTTGAACCCGATAAAACCCGCAGTCTTGACGCCATTGTCAACCATATGCTTGACCAGGGCCTGAGCAATAATGTCGTCATTCTGGGTGGTTTTGAACACCCATTTCTTTTGCTCAGTCATCGGCAACACAACCGATGCCGCCCCCACCGGTGCCAGCACCGGCGTGCCCGCATCAGCCGCAAACTGAATCAGGCCCATTGCGTTGGGCGAGCCAGTAGGCCCGATCAGGGCGTCGATCTTGTCCTCGGAAATCATTTTCTTGAACAAGGTGACGGTCTGGTTTGGATCACTGGCGTCATCCATGGAGATGTACTCAACGGCCAGATCTCCAACTTTGGTTGGCAAGAGGGGCACTGTATTGCGCTGCGGCAAACCAACCACCGCTGTCGGCCCGGTTGCCGAGGCGATCACGCCGATTTTGACTTGTGATTGGGCCGGAGCGGCCAAGGTAGCCAACACTACGGACAAAGCGAAAGCAGTTCGAGTCAATTTCATAATATACAGAGCCAGTTAAGCCCTTCCCCCCTTGATATCAGCGCAAGCGCGCCTATATGGATTGATCGGGACACAAGACACCCAATTGCCCATGCCATACCCGCCTTCTTAGGCGACTTTCCCCGGCAGGTCTGCTTACAATTGTACGCGGGCGCGCCCAATAAAGTAGTTTATAACGAAGCTACTGTTTACCCCTTACCTGATAGAGCGAATCCATGTCACTTCAGCAAATGTTGCAACAAATTCTGCAAAGCGGCCAAAGCGCCCTGAAACAAGGCCAAGGCCAGTTAAATACCTCCGGCCTGGGTAAAAAGATCAGTGAACAGGCGGGTGGTTTTGGCGGTGGGGCCGTTGTAGGCGGCGTTCTGGGCGTACTGCTAGGCAACAAGAAATTCCGCAAAATGGGGGGCTCCATGGCCGCCTATGGTGGAGCCGCTGCCCTGGGCGCCCTGGCCGTCAAGGTGTACCAGAACTGGCAAGAACAAAATGCGGGCCAACAAGCTGCCCCTTCTCCAGTGCAAGCCGTTCCTCCCGCCCCACTGCCTTTGGCCGCCAGCAGTCAAGCCGATACGCACGCCATGGTCATCCTGGCCGCTTTGGTCTCTGCTGCCAAGGCAGACGGCCACATCGGCGATGCCGAGCGCGAACTGATCGATGCAGAAATCGATAAAATGGCCGCCCCTGAACAGGCACGCCACTGGTTGTCCCAGGAGCTGCTCAAGCCGGTTGACCCGCAAGCCGTTGCCCAACTGGCTCAAACACCCGAAATGGCGGCCGAGATTTATTTGACCAGCGTACTTGCCATTGACGAGCAAAGTTATATGGAACGAGCCTATCTTGATGAGCTGGCACGTTTACTATCCTTGCCAGATTCTTTGCGCAAAAGCCTGGATAATCAAGTACAGGCTTTAACAACAAACTAACTCCAACTGGCAACTGTTCCGTTCAACGACGTCACCGGAGCGCGTTTGTTTTCCTCAAGGGCGCCACACAAGGCAAGCCAAAGAATCAACAAGGAAACCACCCATGAAAAGCACCTTCAAGTTAACGATTGCGTCACTCGCACTAATGGGTCTGGCCGCCTGTGCGGCTCCAAACAACTCATCCAGCCCCGCTAACTCCGAGCGCCATATGGACAAAGAAACCGCTTTGCAGGCTTATCACTGGCGTCTATTTGCCACTGCAGGCAAAGACGGCCAGCCAGCCCCCGCTATTGCTGGCGCAGGCGGTGAACAAGTCACCCTGAATTTCACCGACAAGATGATGTCGGTCGACAATCTGTGTAATGTTCTGGGCAGCGGCTACACCTTGAAGGACTCCAGCATTAGCTTTAGTTCGCCGGTCAGCACCATGAAAATGTGCGCGGACCCCGAACTGATGCGCAATGAGCAAGCCGTGGGCAAGCTGCTGCCTACGGCAACGACCTGGAGCATGAGCAAGGCCGACTCTGCGCCGAACAACCCGGCCCCTGTCCTGACTCTGAGCTTCAAGGACGGCACCCAATGGCGCCTGAAAGGGGAGCCTACTGCCACGACCCGTTATGGCAGTGAGCCTACCCGGGTGTTTCTGGAAGTAGCGGCGCAGCGCGAAGCCTGCTCGCATCCTCTCATGCCCAACTACCAGTGCCTGAAAGTACGTGAAATCCAGTACAACGACTCTGGTGTCAAAACCCACCTGGGCGAATGGATGTACTACTACGGTGACATCGAGGGCTACACCCACACACCAGGTGTTCGTAACGTGCTGCGTATCAACCGCTACGAACTGAAGAACGTCCCTGCTGATGCCTCTTCCAAGGCCGACGTGCTGGACATGGTGGTGGAATCTGAACAAATCAGCAAATAAGTCAGGCAGCTACCCTATCTGAGTGCTGTCTTCACGAATGGCCGAATCCAATCCCCCCAAGGCTGGTTTAAGCCATCTTGGGGGTCATTTATTTCAGGCGGGTTTTTTATTAGGCTTAGAAAAAACCCTATTTCAAATTGCCACAACAGGATAAGAAATCGCAGCCAGGAAGCCACAAATAGTTACGCACTGCTATGCATTGAACCTAGTCAACAAGCCTACTCATCCGTAATATGGGAATACCGGATAACATTTTCCACCTCCCTATTTATCCGGCTTCAAGCCTTGCAATATGCGAGGCTTTTTTTTGTACTGGCAATAAGGTATTCCTTATTTCAGCGGCCCATAAAATATAAAAAATGCCCCGGCACCAATCAGCGTGAAACCGACCAGGTGATTAAGCGTAAAACTCTCTTTTAGATATAGCACCGAGAACATCACAAACACCAGCAAGGTAATCACTTCCTGCATGGTCTTTAACTGGGCCGCACTGTAAACGGTATGCCCCAAACGATTAGCCGGCACTGCCAGGCAATATTCCACCAAGGCAATACCCCAACTGATCAGTACGACTTTCAGCAATGGGCTATTGGGATACTTCAGATGCCCATACCAGGCAATGGTCATGAACACATTGGAGACGACCAACATCAAGATAGGGAGGATCTTAGCCATTCTGGACACGAAGAAAAAAAGCGACCTGCGCCGCGACCCGGCCAGTGTAGCGTCACATTGGATTAGCGCCTATGGGGATAATCAGGCAGCAAAAAAACGGGGTATCAAGCAGCGCTTATCCGTCCACGGTTTTCAGAACACCGGCCACGATCTGCCCGCGACCACCAGACAACAGAAACTGGTGGTGGGCCGTTTGACGTAGCAGATGGCCTTGCTCCCGCACGTCCTGATCATCCACAGGATGTTTCAAGGCTTCCGCTTCCGTCGTCTGACCACTCTCCGACGGGCCCGTGTACTGGGCATGGGAAGGAAACGACAGCACGCTTGAGAACAAAGTCAGTCCAACGGCCAAGCACATTTTGACCTAAGTGGACCCAATAACTCGTATTGTTCATCGCTTGAAACCCAACCATAACAGCAGCTATCATCAGCGTCCTGATCACAATAGCGGTGTTGGGCTTGCCTGCTTACCAAGCGCGACACCGTGGCCAGCATTTAATTTTCGCGTCTGCCGCTACTACAAACCAACCTTCGCACGTCACAGCTAACACATCACCCGCCCCGGCCTGCCTGATTACGATGAGACTGAGGTGATAGACTCATTCCAGCCTCCTCTCCCCCACACTCCAACCTCCATCACGCCAGCACTGCTGCCCTACCCCCTTTTGAGAGCCTGGGCACACGCACCTGTGCCTGTCCGAGCGCTCTTTTGCCCTGCAGATCAAGGGCGATTCCATGTTGCCGGACTTCAAGGAAGGCGACCGAATTATTGTTGATTGCGAGCTCACGCCCCGCCCCGGTGATTATGTCGTCGCCAAAAATAGTGAAGAAGAAGCCACTTTCAAGAAATACCGCCTCCTGTGCATTGATGAAGGCGGGCAAGAAATCTTTGAGCTGGTGCCGCTGAACGAAGACTACCCGTCCATTCGCAGCGACCAGCATGCCATTGAAATTATCGGCACCATGGTGGAACACCGGAAATACTATCGCCGGTCATAAGCCACTGACTGCGCGGCCTACCCGGCGTGGCGCGGCCTAACGCTTTTTCATTTCCTGATCGACCTTCTCCATCCAGGCCAGGTCGCAAGGTACGGGCTCTACAGAAGCTTTCCCGTACAAACGAAAATGGACCACGTTGCACCACTCCTGCGAGCCATAATCGGGACCATGGCCTTGGCCATCTGAAACAGCCAATTGGCGATCCACCTGTTCCAACCATGCTTGGCTGCCAACTGCCTCGGTGGGTACCATCGTTTGACAAGCGGTTAATAATAAAGCGGGGAAAAGCATTACGATTCGCATGACATCATCCAAAATAAAATGGCTATTACAGCAGAGCACAAAAAGAAACGTATTTTCAACGCTCTTTTTATGGCAAAACCATTGGGGGCTCAAGCTCGTCCCTGGCACGTGAGACAAAAATGAAATGCTTGTTCCTGTGCCTGATCATGGCATTGCTACCTCTCGATACGCAGGCACGAAATACCCCCTGTTCAGGCAAAAAAGGCGGTATCTCCCATTGCGAGGGGGAGGTTTTTGTATGCCGTGATGGTTCTGCCAGCGGCAGCAAACGATCTTGCCCCGCGTACATCGGTACAACAGGACGAAGTCTGCCATCGGCTCCACAAACGCTGCAGTCAAACAGCGCTTGCACATGTGCCAGTGGCACCTATTGCACGGGCCCGCGTGGGGGCCGCTATTGCGAAACCAGCACAGGTAGCAAGCGCTATCAACGCAAATAAAAATGCCGGCTGAAGTGCTTGCTTAGCAATTGCCTTTTTTCGCCTGGCCGGGTGGACAGTGGCGCTGTCCATATCCGCCGTGCCCATCTGGATCCACAATGACAGAACCTCTGGGGGTATGAACAGCACAGGCAGAAAGAATGGATGTCAGGGTCAGGGCTAAAAACAGTGTTTTCATCATTATTCTCTGGATTTCAGACGCACCCATTGTCCTCCAAGGATAAACAACAAGGTGCTACCAATCGCGAGCAAATACGGTTGGCTTCCCAGACGCCCCCATCTCTTGCGTTGCGCACAGCTTCGCTAGGCATAAACACGGACTTTATGTAATAATTGCGGACTTGTTGCCCCTCTAGCTCATGCTTGGTTAGAGCAGCGGACTCATAATCCGTTGGTGCCGTGTTCGACTCACGGGGGGGGCACCATCCCATCCCCCTTGCCAGCGTCGGCCTACACAAATAATGATAATGCCGAACTTGCTTGTTCTCTGCCGTTTGGCGTCCAGCCAGCAGCAAGCTTAAAACCTGGGTTTGGTGCTATTTGAGCACGTCACCCAGGCTTGAAAAGCGGTTATTTATCAACAGGCAAAAGTGAGGAGTGGTGGCTGACGATGAGCCAGTCCTGGCCGTTCCACTGATACGTATAGGTATAACGCGCGCCTACGTCTTTACCGCTGCTGCCCATATGAAACGTGTACAGGCCCGAGTCCACGGCCATATTGCAGCCCAGGGTGATTTGTCTGTCCGTTACCCTACCTTGCGGTTTGGCGGCCAGAAAATGTTCAAAGTAGTCTACTTTTTCTGTCGTACTAACGCGGTTTACTCCAGACAGTGTGGGCAACAGAATCGAACGCTCTGCATAGTTCTTAGCAACAACGTCAGGCTTGCCAGTTTGTAGAGACTGGTTCCAACGTTCAAACAAAGCGGCAACGCCTGACTCATCTATCGGTGCACAGCTCTGTGTCATTTGGGCGCCCTGACCACGTTCGCCCTGGGTGTGAGCCGCGCACCCCGCCAGCACCAGTGTTCCCAACAACACCATGATTTTCTTACTCATTTCCTTGTCTCCCTCTCGTTTTGTGAAGCAAATAGTAACACTGGTGCCTAATCATTACATTAGCGTTTACCTCTGAATGGGACTTGTCTTCTGGGCGGCGGGCGGCAAGCTTTCCAGCACAAATATGATCTTGGGTTAAAACTCTTCAATCTCGCTTATCGTGCTTGCCTACGTCTGTTATCCGCGCGCAAGGGCAGCAGCAATAATTGTTAAATATTGTTTTATATACGGACCCTTCACTGTCGAATCATTAAAATCGCTTTTTTTTATAAGTAGAAGGGGAAATCCATGACTTTTCGTATGGGTGCGTTGGCTGCCATGTTGGCCGTCGCTGGCCTGACCGCAGGCTGTCAGACTATGGATGTGGGTGGCTTGGTGGGTGCTGGCAGCAAGGCTGTTCAGGCTTTCAGTTTGTCTGATCAGGAAGTGGTCGCTTTGTCTGATCAATCCTGCAAACAGATGGACGCTGAAAACAAAGTGGCCAGCGCCAACAGCAAGTACAACAAACGCCTGCAACGTGTCGTGAAACCATTGACGAAACAGTTGAACGGCCAAACACCAAACTTCAAGGTTTACCAGACTCAGGACGTCAACGCCTGGGCCATGGCTAACGGTTGTATCCGTGTTTACGCCGGTCTCATGGACAAGATGAACGATGACGAGTTGCGCGGCGTGATCGGTCACGAGATGGGTCATGTTGAACTGGGCCACAGCAAGAAAGCTATGCAAACCGCCTACGGTCTGTCCGCCGCTCGTGATGCGGCGGCCGCTACCGGTAACAGCGTGGTGACTCAGTTGAACTCCAGCCAATTGGGTAAGCTGTCCGAAGCATTCCTGAACGCTCAGTTCTCGCAATCGCAAGAGTCCGCTGCTGATGACTACTCCTTTGACCTGCTGACCGAACGCAAACTCAAGACGCAAGGCCTAGTCTCTGCCTTTGAAAAATTGGCAGCCCTGGACGGCGGCGAGAGCAGCGTGATGAGCTCGCACCCCGGCTCCAAAGAGCGCGCCCAACGTATGCAACAGCGTATCGACGCGGCTAAATAAGTCAGTTCGACGCAGCCAAGAGGATGCCTGTGACCCGTCCGCTGTTGCGGGCGGTTTTTTTTATGGTGCACACCTGGGCTAGAAACAAGACTTGGACAATCGCAACGTCGCCGCCACAAAGGCAAGCAGGAACTTTTCGGCGGTCAGGAATACCAATCACACAGCTTCAGTACTCGTACTAGCTCGAACACCCCAGGCATGAGAAGTCACCGCCCTGAAAAAGTTACTTTTCGTCGCGGGGGGCCATAAGCCAATACCGGCTTTCAGGTATGCTTGTGCCATTCTTTGGTCTTGGCAGTTACGCTCTTGAAAAAGTATTCCTCTTCAAAACCTTCCTGCCCCTGTGGCAATTCCAACTCCTACAAAGCCTGTTGCGGCCCGTGGCATCAAGGCCCCCAATACTTGCAAGCTCCCGATGCCGTCACGTTGATGCGTTCGCGCTACTGCGCGTTTGTACGCGACGATCTGGACTACCTTCTGGCCACTTGGCATAGCTCCACCCGCCCCCATTCACTGGAACCCAATCCGCAGGGCTTGCAATGGCTGGGCCTGGACGTGCGACGTCATGAGCGTGTTTCCGACACAGAGGCGATTGTAGAGTTTGTGGCGCGCAACCGTTTGCATGGCCGGGCCAATCGTCTGCATGAAATCAGCCGTTTTGTCCTTGAGCAAGGCCAGTGGTTTTACGTGGACGGGGATTTTTCATGAGCCAGCCCAGTAAGCCGGAACAAGTGCAACAGATTCATGGTTCCAGCCTACCCATGGCTTTGCTCCTGGAGGCTGACCCCAGCACAGGCCTGATTGAACGCTACAGGGACACGCCGCACGCCTGGTGCATCCGGGATCAGCAACACATTGTGGCCGCTGCTATTTTGCAGCGCAAAAATGCCCAGGACTGGGAACTGATGAACATGGCTGTTTTGCCCTCGCATCAAGGTCAGGGGCTGGGTTACAAGCTGCTGTCAGCCGTGATTGATTATGTGCGCCATCAAGGTGGGCAGACCTTGTTTGTCGGCACCGGCACAATAGGCTACCCGCTCTTTTTCTATCAACGCGCCGGTTTTCGGATTGTGGCGATCGAACCCGATTACTTCCTGCGCCATTACGACGAAGCGCTGTTTGAGGACGGTTTGCAGCACAAAGACCGCCTGATTCTGAGTTTCCCCCTGAACTAAAGGACAAGCCATGACTGTCCCTTCCTTCTGGTTGATATGCTAAGTACTTTAAGCAATTTTGCCGAACAAGCCACAACGCTGATCAGCGCGCACCCGCAATGGGTCACGCCTGCCGTATTTGCGCTGTGCCTGGTTGAGTCTCTGCCCTTTTTGGCGCTCATCATTCCAGGTACCGCTATCCTTTTATCTGTCGGTGCGCTGGTTGGCGCTGGCGAAATGGATTTGCTGCCCGTCTGGCTGGCCGTCACTCTGGGTGCAGGCATCGGCAATGCCATCTCCTTTTATCTGGGCCAGCGCTACGGTGGTAATCTGTTCCATTTTGAATGGGCGCGCAAGCGTTTACACCTGTATGCAAAAGCACAGGCGTTTTTTGCTCGCTGGGGATGGTTCAGTATCGTAGCCTGTCGTTTTGTGGGCCCGTTGCGCTCGACGGTTCCATTAATTGCGGGCACCTGCGCCATGTCACCCGTCAGCTTTCATATCTCCTCCTGGGCTTCAGCCGCTTTATGGGCCAGCGTCCTGCTGCTGCCTGGCTGGTTCAGTTTTCAACCTTGATTTCCCATGACTCCTGTAAGCCTGGCCTACCTGCATTTATTCGTCGCGATTATCTTCGAGATCATTGCCACCAGCTTGTTGCAGCGCTCTGAGCAGTTCACCCTTGTCGTACCTAGCGTATTGACTGTGCTGTTTTATGCAGGCGCGTTTTATTTTCTATCGCTTAGCCTGCGCGTCATGCCCGTTGGCGTGGCGTATGCCATCTGGAGTGGTGTAGGTATTGTGCTGATTTCGCTGATCGGCTGGGTGCTTTTCAAGCAGAAACTGGATTTGGCCGCTATGATCGGTATCGCCTTTATTGTGGTGGGCGTACTGATTGTGAATCTGTTCTCCAAAGCTGTCGACCACTGATCTTCATGAACTACCTATGATTGCCTTGATTCAACGGGTACGTCAGGCCCAAGTCGATATTGAAAACCAAACCGTTGCAAAGATTGGGGCTGGCATGGCCGTGCTGGTCTGTGCTGAACACGGTGATACCCGCGAGCAAGCCAGACGTTTGCTGGACAAGCTATTAGCCCTGCGCATTTTTTCCGATCAACAGGGCAAGATGAATCTGAACCTGTTGCAAGCGGGTGGCCAGCTTTTGCTGGTCAGCCAATTTACCTTGGCTGCAGACACGCGCAAGGGTAATCGCCCCGGTTTCAGCCGTGCGGCGCCTCCTGCCCTTAGCCAACCCTTGTTTGATGAACTGGTGTCCATGGCCCGCACCCGCCTTCCCGATACGCAGTGCGGCGTGTTTGGTGCCGATATGCAATTAAGTCTGACCAACGATGGTCCAGTCACTATTCCCCTGCATATCACGCCTGACACTGCCTCAAGCTGACGTTTGCCTTAAAGAAACTCCCTCCCTATAATTGCGCAGGGTGTTTTGCTGGCATGGTGCAGCAGGGCAGGTTAAACATATACGCAAGGTCGGGCCGCCTTGTGGAGATTTGCCGACCATGTCCCACCCCTCCTCCGGTACGCCCTTACCGCGTGCCCATGTCGTCACCCGCCAGCTTCAAGCGCAATTACAGCGGCTTTTGCATATCGAAGCCCTGGGCGGGGTTGTCTTATTGCTGGCCGCTACCGTGGCTTTGATCTGGGCCAACTCCTCATTTTCCGATAGCTATTCAGCCCTCTGGCACACACAAGTGACTTTGGAGCTAGGCCCATGGCGTTTCTCGCAAGATCTGCATTTTTGGGTCAACGACATTTTGATGACCCTGTTTTTCCTGGTTGTCGGGATGGAGATTCGTCGCGAGATCCATGACGGGGCCCTGTCTGATTGGCGCTCGGCCATGCTGCCTATCTGTGCCGCCCTGGCTGCCATTACCCTGCCCGCGCTGATCTATGCGGCCATGAACCCCGATCCAAAAGTGCTGATGGGTTGGGCCATTCCTACCGCCACCGACATTGCCTTTGCCGTCGGCGTACTGGCTTTGCTGGGCCGCTCACTGCCTCCCAGCCTGCGGGTATTCTTGCTGGCGCTGGCCATTATTGACGACCTGGTCGCCATCCTGATCATCGCCTTCTTTTACTCCGGCGGTCTGGACTACAGCGCTTTCCTGATTGCAGGAGTGGGGATTGTGGCGGTTCTGGGTCTGCAAAAAATGGGCATAGGCTCGGCGTGGGCCTATGTCGTTCCCGGCGCGATCTTGTGGTTTGGCCTGCTGAAAACAGGTGCTCACCCCACCCTGGCCGGTGTGGTCCTGGGCATGATGAGTCCCGTGCGCACGTTGCCACTGCCACGCAAGGCCCGTCACCTGAATCTGGAACTGGCAGCCGAGCTGGAAGGCCAGCACGACACCCAGGAAATCATGCACACCTTGCAGAAGATGCAGCTGGCCCAGCGTGAAATCCTGCCGCCGGTTCAGCGTATTCCTGCACTGTTGCATCCTTGGGTGGCGTTCATCATCATGCCGGTGTTTGCCTTGGCCAATGCCGGGGTCAGCCTCAATGGCCTGGACCTGAATGCTGCCGGCGCACAAAGCGCACTGTTTGGTGTGGCCATTGCCCTGATTGTGGGCAAGCCCTTGGGCGTCCTGCTGGGCACCTGGTTGCCCGTGCGCCTGGGTCTATGCACCCTGCCTGCCGGCATGGATTGGGCAGGCGTCACCCTGATTGGTTTGCTGGCCGGTATCGGCTTTACCATGTCCATCTTTGTGGCCAACCTGGCCTTTGCCGAGCCGGTTCTGCTGGATGCGGCCAAGCTGGGCGTTCTGTGCGGCTCGTTGGCGTCCGCGGTACTGGGCTTGGTATGGGGTCTGATGGTGCGTCGTCGCTATCAGCAGTCTGCCAGCCAGGCAGCGTATAGCCAGGCATAAGCAACCAGAAAAAAAACAGGCCCACATTGATGTGGGCCTGTTTTTTTTTGGGGGGGACTGATCAATTAATCAATGGTCAGCACACGCTCGTTCAGGATGCGGCGGCAATCCATTTCGTATTCCAGATCCTTGACCGGGGGACGCGCCAGGTGCCAGCCCAGGCCATGGCTGATCGCACCACGATTGGCCAGCTCGCTGGCCATGAAGGGGTGCAGATTGTGCACGGTGTAGGCATGGGTTGCGGTGGTATCAGCCCACTCGTGGCCCAGCACTTCCAGACGACGCTCCATTTCACCCAGAACCCACTGAGCTTTCTTCAGCAAGCCCTCAGGCGATACGTCCTGATAAGCCACAATGCTCTCTATATAGTCATCGGGCGTTTCGGGCACTTCGCAACTGCCCGCAATCACAAAGGTGGCTTCTTCAATATCGGTTTCCACCGTATAGCTGAAAGCGTAAAAGCTAGGCTCGGCAGGTGCACCGACCAAAGGCGACACATTGCTGCGCGCGACCGGATTGTGTTTGCCTTTGATCAGGCCCCACTCTTTCAGCGTTTCCAGGTACAGCTCATTAAATTTGTTGAAGTCGCTGTCGCTGACTGGCTCGGGGGAGCGCAGCTCGCAAGCGCACAAGGCCGTCAAAGGACGCTCTTCCGCTTCCAGCACGGCTTGAATCAGGTCAAAGCCTTCTTTCAGTGGCACGGGAGCCGAAAACACGACCCGGCAGATCTCGTAACCGGGCTGAGCGGCCACCCCGCCCGAAAAGCGGGTCACGCCGGTCGGAATGAAGCGGTAGTTGCCTTGGTCAAAATTAATCGCATTGCTCATGGTTGTTCCTGATCGTGTAGTGGGCCTGGGCCCGCCTGGGTCGAGTCGCCGCCAACGCGGCAAAGCGGGCACTATAGCACCCTCTGAGCCATCTCAAGTTCGATGCATGGGCGCAAACGCCACCTTAACCGCACAAATCATTTATCCGCACCTCATCGCAATCATTTTGACTTCCCGCGCAGACCTCCCTACGATGGCGATATTCTTCACCACGCTGATTGTCTGCTTGGGATAGCACTGAGCGGTTCTATGGGTAAATCATGGATCGATTCACAGACATACTTCACCCCTTCTATCAGCCCTTCCCCCAAAAAAATACTCGCCTGACGTTTCCCACGCCAGACCATTTTCTGTACTTGCGCGTCCACTGGAGTACTGCATGTCCCTGCCCCCCCCAACTGATTTACTAGGCCCTCAGACCCCTGTTGCCGACATTGCTCTGGCCCTGAACGAGCTGGAACGGCGCCCGGCCCTGCAAGCAGCCCAAGAGCTGGATAACCAGCGCTTACAAGCCTTGTTGGAGATACCGGAGCTGCGTTGGGCCAGTGCCATTGTGTTGGAGCTAAGCAGCCCCGAGCGCCTGCCGGTGCTGGAAACACTGGCCGAAGACCGTATGGCTGACTTGCTGCAGGATCTGGACCACGAGGACCAAGAGCAGATTCTGGGTCGCTTAACCCAGCCTACCCGCACCTCCATCATGCGGCTGATGCACTATCCGGCCGATACCGCCGGCGGCATCATGACCACCGAGTTTCTACAAGTGCCCATGAGCTGGAACGTCGCCCAGACCTTGCAGCATATCCGCGAGGTAGAAAGCACTCGCGAGACGGTCTACGCCATCTATGTCGTTAACGACAAACAGCAACTGCAATTTGTCGTGCCCTTGCGCAAACTGGTGTGCGCCGACCCGCAAGCCGCCTTGACTGAACTGTGGAGTGGCGACAGCCCTATCGCCGTGCAGGCGCTGACCGATAAAGAAGCCGTTGCCCAACTGATACGCCGTCACGACTTTCTGGCCATCCCGGTGGTGGACGAGACCCAGGCCATCATCGGCATTGTGACGGTGGACGACGTCATTGACGCCCTCATGGACGAGGCCGCGGAGGACATGAACCGCTTCGGGGGGGCCGAACATATTGGCAAACCTTATTTGCAGGCCGGCTTTAGCACCATGATCCGCAAGCGTGGAGGATGGCTGGCCATTCTGTTTTTGGGTGAAATGCTGACTGCCAGTGCCATGCAGTATTACGAGATACAGCTGGAAAAAGCCGTGGTCCTGGCCATGTTCATTCCCTTGATCATGAGCTCGGGCGGTAACTCTGGCTCGCAGGCCACGTCCCTGCTGATTCGCGGTCTGGCCCTGGGCGAAGTCCGGGTACAGGACTGGTGGCGTGTGCTACTACGCGAACTGCCGGTGGGCCTGGTACTGGGCACTATGCTGGGGGCGATTGGCTTTGTTCGTATTGAAGTCTGGCAGCACCTGGGTCTATACGACTACGGCGAACATTCCTTACTGATCGGTTTGACGATCTGGATGGCCTTGGTCGGGATTGTCACCTTCGGGTCCTGCATCGGCTCTATGCTGCCCTTCATTTTGCAACGCGTCGGTTTTGACCCGGCCAGTGCCTCGGCACCGTTGGTGGCCACGTTGGTGGACGTGCTCGGTTTGGTCATTTATTTCTCCGTCGCTGCACTGCTATTGACCGGAACATTGCTCTAGTTATGAATGTTTTTGTTCAATCCATACAAAAAATTGCACAGTGAGAGACAAACTCGGTAACCTATCCGAGTTTCAGCGTTACATTCCCTCTCAATTGCAGAGGGAGCCAAACTTATTTTGCGTAATTTGGCCCCGTGGGCCACTTCGAACATGAGCACCTATGCGGATACTCGACCAGTTCTTCATCAGTGCAGACCAAATGGCTCCCTTTTTAGTTGGCAGCTATAACAGTGGACTGGTCATCCTGTCCCTGCTGGTTGCCATCTTCTCTTCGGGCATGGCCTTGCAAACGGCCCATATTGCCCGCATGGCAGATTTAAGGCTGCATCGTCAGATCGCCATTTGCACGGGTGCCATTGCCTTGGGCGGCAGCATCTGGACCATGCACTTTATTGGCATGCTGGCCTTTGAACTCTGTACCAGCGTGCATTACGACCCGGCCATCACCATGCTGTCGGTTTTGCCCAGCGTAGGGGCATCCTGGGTAGCGCTGCAAATCCTCTCGCAAGCCCGAGTCCAGCGTTCGCATCTGATCATGGGCGGCATCTTGGTGGGTCTGGGCATTGGCACCATGCACTACAGCGGCATGGCTGCCATGCGTATGGCGCCGGCGTTGCGCTATGAACCTGTTACCTTCTTCTTGTCGATTGTGCTGGCGGTAGTACTGGCCACCGTGGCCTTGTGGATACGCTTTCGCCTGCATCGCACCCGTCTGACCTTGCTGCAGCGTGTGGTGATCAGCGGCATTGTGCTGGGCTTGGCCATCTCCGGCATGCACTACACCGGCATGGCCGCTGCCCGTTTCATTGGCCAGACCACGCCCCCCGATGACATGATCATCTTCAACAGCACCTTTGCGTCCATGGTGCTCTCCACGTTCACTATTACCGTGACCGTGCTGGTAACCGCGGCCAATGGTCTGCTGCGCTATCGCCAACTGTTTTTGAAGATGGAGGAAAGTGAATCGCACAACCGGGCCATTGTGGATACGGCGATTGACGGCATTATTACCATCAACAGCAACGGAACCATTCTGGATTTCAACCATTCGGCAGAGCGCCTGTTTGGATGGAAAGCCGGGGAGGTGCTCGGTCGCAATGTGAATATGCTGATGCCCGAGCCAGACCGCTCGCGCCATGACAGCTATCTGTCCAATTACTTGCGCAGTAATGACCCCAAAATCATTGGCGTCGGTCGGGATGTGACCGGACTGCGTAAAGATGGCAGCTTGATGCCGATGCGCTTGGCCGTCGGCAAGGTTCGCCAGCCCGGTGAGCCGCTGTTTGTCGGCTTTGTCACGGATATGAGCCGCTATAACGCGCTGACCGAATCCTTGCGTCAAAGCGCCGAAAAAGCCGAGCAGGCCGCTCAGGCCGCTCAGGCCAAGAGTGCCTTTCTGGCCAATATGAGCCATGAAATCCGCACCCCATTGAACGCGATTATTGGTTTTAGTGACTTGATGCTGAACGGTCAGCTCAATGCACAACAGAACAAGCACCTGAACATCATCAATCAGTCCGCCCGCTCTTTGCTGGCCTTGCTCAACGATATTCTGGACACGACCAAGCTGGAGCGTGGCTCGGTAGAGCTGGAGCAGGTCGACTTTTCCCTGCTTGACTTGTGCAAGCAGATTGAGGCCTCGCTGCGTTTGGCTGCGGATGCCAAGAACCTGGAATTCCGTCTGAATTATGCGCCCGAGCTGCGTCTCTTTTATAAAGGAGACCCCTTGCGTATTCAGCAGGTGCTGAACAACCTGATCGGCAATGCCATCAAGTTCACGCAAAGCGGCGCAGTACACGTCGATGTGACCCCTGAACCCGGGCGCAATGCCGTCTGCATCCGCGTCACCGATACGGGTATCGGCATGACCCCCGATCAGTTGCGTGATGTCTTTACCCCCTTTACGCAGGCCGATGTGTCCATCAGCCGCCGCTTTGGTGGTACGGGCCTGGGTGTGTCCATTGCCCGCCAGTTGGTCGACCTGATGGGCGGCACGCTGGAAGTCCAAAGTACCTTGGGCGTGGGCAGTGTATTCGAGGTCCGCATTCCACTGGAGCCCGGTCAAGAGCCCAGCATGAGCCCGGAGGATGATCACCTGCCCAAACTGCCTGCGCTGCGCATCCTCGTGGCCGATGACGTCAGCCTGAATCAGGAACTGTTGACTCTGGCCCTGGAGCAGCACGGACATTCTGTTGTGGCAGCCGATAATGGCCACAAGGTGTTGGAGCTGCTCTCCAAGGAAGACTTTGATGTGGCTTTGCTCGATGTGCATATGCCCGAGCTGGACGGCCTGGAAACCGCCCGCCGCTGGCGCGAACAGGAACGCCGCGAAGCACGCCTGCCCTTACCGTTGATTGCGCTGACCGCCAGCGTCATGGAGTGCGATCGCCGCGCCACCGAAGAAGCCGGGATGAACGGTTTTGCCACCAAACCGCTGAACCTGCCCGCTTTGTTGCAGGAAATTGCACGGGTCATGGGTTTAACCCCCGCCGTCCCCAAAGAGCATCACGCCGAACCACAACACAGCAGCCTGATCGATTGGGAAACGGGCGTGAGCCTGTGGGGCTCGCCCGTACGTCTGCGCCGCGCCCTGCTCAGTTTCCTATCAGACCTGCAGACCCGTTACCCGCTTGATGAAATCAAGCAAGCCTCACCGAACTGGGAAGTGGTGCTGAGCAGCTTGCACGGCATTCGCGGCACCTCGGGCAATCTGGGCCTGCCACAGGTTTGTGCACTTAGCGCCGAACTGGAAGAAAAAGTTCGTCATGGCCAGACGCGCCAGATGCGTGGCCGCATTGCGCAACTGCAGGAAATGTTCAGTCGCATCGCCCACGAATTAAGCCAGGATGGCGCCCCAGTGTCCTCTTCTGAGCCACAGCACGTCGTGGTTCCCCCCACCGATCTCGTCTTGAACCATCTTCATGCCCTGCATAACAGCGTCTTGCTCAATGAGCTTGATGAGCCTTCTTTACAAGTGATTTGCCAGTATCTGGAAAGCACAGGGCAAACCGATACCCTGAATAATCTCAATAAAACTATCGACGTATTCGACTTCGTTCAGGCCAGCATCATCTTGTCTGCGTTAATCAAAGACCTGGATGCCAGCTTGGCTGAAGATACGCCACGCCATGAATGAATTCACCGCGCCACGCCCTACCCTTTTGCTGGTCGATGACGAACCGGCCAACCTTCAGATTCTGCGCCATACCCTACAACAGGATTTCCGTCTGCTCTTTGCCAAAGATGGCTTCAAGGCGCTGGAGCTGGCCCAGCGGGACCTGCCCGACCTGATCCTGCTGGACATCATGATGCCGCAGCTCTCGGGCTATGAAGTCTGTCGAGCCTTAAAAGCGGACCTTAACACCCGCCACATCCCTATCATTTTTGTAACAGCACTCTCGCAACCGAACGACGAGCAAATGGGTCTGGGCATGGGGGCGGTAGACTACATCTCCAAACCCTTTAATCCGGCGATCCTGCAAGCGCGCATACGCAACCACCTGTCTTTGGTGCAAATACAAGAACTGCGCGACAGTCGCCTGCAGATTATCCGATGCCTGGGCACCGCTGCCGAATACAAAGACAACGAGGTTGGCCGTCACGTTATCCGCATGAGCCACTACACTCGCATTCTGGCTCACTGGCTGGGCTACTCCAGCGAAGCGGCCGACGAGTTGCTGCATGCAGCCCCCATGCACGATATTGGCAAAATCGGTATCCCGGACTACATCTTGCAAAAGCCAGGCAAGCTGTCCGCTGAAGAATGGGAAATCATGCGTA
Source organism: Alcaligenes sp. (assembly GCF_050255915.1). Classification (NCBI taxonomy): domain Bacteria; kingdom Pseudomonadati; phylum Pseudomonadota; class Betaproteobacteria; order Burkholderiales; family Alcaligenaceae; genus Alcaligenes; species Alcaligenes sp. Next base: position 62,476 of record NZ_JBFWIQ010000016.1, on the reverse strand, counting down.
CGCACACCTTGATTGGTGCACGCATTATTGGCCAACACTCCCACGGCCTGTTGAAACTGGCACGCACCATCGCGCTGTATCACCACGAGAAATGGGATGGCAGCGGCTACCCCTACGGCTTAAAGGGTGAAGACATCCCTCTGCCTGCCCGCATTGTGGCGGTGGCCGATGTATTTGATGCGCTCGCCAGTGAGCGGCCTTATAAAAAGGCCTGGAGTGTGGAGAGCTGCATTAACTATTTACGCGAGCAAGCAGGCCTGCACTTTGATCCGCAACTGGTTGCCCTGCTGGACAAATGCTTGCCCGAAATGCTGCATATCAAAGAAAAATGGGCGGATGACGCACACCCGCTGACAAAGACCTAGCCCCACCAAACAGTCCCGCCCCCATCTTCTGCAACCCGACTGTCAGACTGGCCCGCCCCCCGCATCCCGGCAGCCTTGTCTTACAATAAGGGCTTTCCCACCTACTGCCCGATCCTACATGGCCGCTTTGCGTATTCGCCAAGTCCGACTTCATAAAAAGCTGTCTCTGCGCAAGCTGGCCGAGCTTGCCCAAGTCTCCCCCGGCCTGATCAGCCAGGTGGAACGCGGGCTGACTCAACCCAGCCTGGACACCTTGCGCCAAATCGCGCGAGCACTGGATACCCCCTTGTTTTCCTTGCTGGATGACAATGTGGAGCAAGTGGCGGTGGTGCGCCAGAATCAGCGCATGAGCATTCAATCGGCCTCGGGCGTGCAGTACCAACGGGTGTCGCCAGGCTTTGGCAGCATCGAAATGCTGGCGGGCTTTCTGCCGCCGGGAGGAAGCTCAGTCGGGCAGCGCTGGAGCCACCCTGCCGAAGAGTGTGTGCTGGTCACCGAAGGCCAGCTACTGGTCGATGTCGGGGATGATCAACACTGTTTGCAAACGGGCGATAGCTGTTATTTCAACTCCAGCCTGCCTCATGCCTACCGCAACCCTTACGACAAGGATGTGCGTTTTATTGTGGCGATCACCCCACCCAGCTACTAAGTGCCAGAATTAGACGGCGCTGTGCAACTGGGCCTGAATCAGATCCAGCTCCGTCTCATGACAGCGCTGCAAGCGTAGCCAACGGTTTTCATCCATATCTGCACTACGCGTGGCCAGCATGATCAAAATGCAAGAATCCTGATCCAGCGGTTGCACCATGGCACTGATACGCGGCATACGTTGCGTGGCGCTGCCTACCCAATAGCGAATCAGCCCTTGTTCGATCAGAATCTCGACGCTGACGTGGGTTTGGCCACCGTCAAACAGGGACGTCCCCACGACCAGCCCCGGCTCCACGGTTCGTGTGTCAAAGCAGCCCAGGGACCAACGCCCCAAGGCATTCAGATCTGCCATAAAGTCCATGACCTGCGAAGCCGGACGTTCAATGCGGCGACTGGCCTGATGAGCCCACCTTAAACTATCCATTTCCCTTCCCCCTTACCAAGCCGTCTGCAAGGTGTCGCACAAGCGCAGCACATCCTGCTCGGTACAGACATTGCCAGGCGACAGACGCAAGACACCGTCGCGCTGGTCACAATACAGCTCCTGCTCGCGCAACAGATCAACCAGGGCCTGGGCACGCTGGGCACTACTGGCACGCAACATAATGCTGCCGCCGCGCTCATTCTCAGCTAATGGCGTCAGCACCGGCCAATTAGCCTTGGCAGCACGATCCAGCAAGACAGCCGTCAATGCCCGGTTTTGCTCCAGCAGGTTTTCCACGCCGCTTGCCAGCACAAAGCGCATACCGGGCAAGGATGCAATGCTGCCCAAAACAGCCGGGGTGCCATGGTCAAAACGACGCGCGCCCTGGGCATAACTGAATTGGTCCAGATTCCAGTTAAAGGGATTTTCCTGACTGAACCAGCCGCGAAACTCAGGCTCGCACTGCTCGATCAAATCCGCACGCACATGCAACAGACTGGCCCCCGACACACCGCAGGCCCACTTCAAGGAAGCAGACAAGGTAAAAGCCACACCTTCATGCACGGTAAACGGCACCAGACCGGCCGCTTGCGTCAAGTCCAGCGCCATCAGGCTGCCATGTTCCGTAGCACACTGCGCCATACGATCCACATCCACCCGATGCGAGGAGGTTGAGCTGACCCACGTCACCAAGGCCACCCCCACACTGTCGTCCCAGGCCTTGATGAAATCATCGTCCGTCACATAGGACAGACCGGCGCTCAAAGGCACGGTACGCAAGGTAAACCCCAAACGCAGAGCCAGCTTTTGCAGCAGGAAATGCAGGCTGGGAAAGCAATCGGCCGCCACCAGCACAGTACGTCCTTTCAGCACGTGCGCGGGCAAGGAGCCCAGAATGCTGTACAGGCCACCAGTGACGTTTTCACTAAGCGCAACATCCTTGGAGTCAGCGCCAATCAACGTGGCCCAGACATCCATGAAAGCCTGTTTTTGGCCCAAGGCGTAGCCCCACTGCGCATCATCCGGTGCCGACCAGACCTGACTGAACTGATCCAGCTCGGCACGCATGGCGGCTTCCTTGCCCTCGAACATGCCTATGGAGTGATAAAGAAAATATCCGGACATCATTCACTTCCTTGAAAATCAATCGGCCAACTGACGGCCAGAGGTTTCCTGCACCGTGCTCAAGGCCACAATGCCGATCAGCGCCACCACCATCACGTAAAAGGCAGGTGCCATGCTGGAACCGGTCAGACCCGTCAACCAGGATGCGACAAAAGGTGCCGTCGCCCCGCCCAGAATAGTGGCGATGTTAAAGCCCAAGGACACGCCGCTGTAGCGCACTCGAGTAGGAAACAATTCGGCATACAGGGGGTAACCCACGGCCTGGACCACAATGAACGGAAGAATGGACACGGCCACCGCAATGACGGCCAGCGGGAAGCTGCCCCAGGAAGCAACCCACATGGTCAGCGGCACCAGTATCAGATAGCCCAGCAAACCAATCGTCAGCAAGGGCTTGCGGCCGAAACGGTCAGACAGGCCGCCAGCAAAAGGCATGATGAAGGCCGAGCACAAGGTGACCAGCGAAATCAGCCAGAACACCGCCGTGCCGTCGTACTTCAGAGTGTGAATCAAGTGAGTGCTTAAATAGACCACGCCCACATAGCCTGCCGCATTCTGGGCAAAACCAATCGCAATAACCTGCAACAGAGGACGACGGTAATCACGCACAATCAAGGACAAAGGCGAGTGCTCGGGATGATGGCTCTTGAGCATTTCCTTAAAGCGTGGCGAATCCTCAATACGCGAACGAGCCCAGACGCACAGAATGATCAAGGGGATGGACAGCAGAAAAGGAATGCGCCAGCCCCAATCCAACATGGCCTGCTTGCCGACCAGCGCCGTCACCAAACCGGCAACGCCCGTTGCCAATGACAAGCCCAAGGTGGCCGCTGCCGGGTTGAATGCCCCAAAAAAACCGCGCTTGCCGGGGGGCGAGCATTCCGCCACATAGGTGGCCGCGCCGGTAATTTCGCCACCTGCAAAAAAACCCTGCAACAAACGGCACAGCAGCAACAAGGCCGGTGCAGCCAGCCCCAAGGTCGCGTAGGTCGGCAACATGCCCATTAAGGCACTGGCCACCCCGATCCCCACAATGGTGAACATCAAGGCAGCGGTGCGGCCATGCTTGTCACCGAACCAGCCAAAGAAAATCCCGCCCAAAGGGCGGGCTAGAAAGGCGCCGCCAAATACGGCCAGTGTGGACAGCAAGGCCGCGCTGTCATTACCAGTGTGGAAAAACAGGACGCTTAACGTTACCGCCAAGACGCCATACAGCTGGAAATCGTAGTATTCGATCATTGTGCCCAAACCAGCAGCACTGGCAGCACGCCAGGGCGATACGGCTGCCTCGCCCTGAGAGGACTGTTTCTTGCTCATGTCTCATCCATCCTGTTGCGCATCACGCGCTTTTCTGTTTAGTGTGGCTAAACAAATTATACGGATGAATATTTCAGCTTTCAATCACTGGGAAAACCCTAAAGGTCTTCGTCCTCGGCTTTGTCCTTGTCCATGGCTTCCTGCACCCAGCGTTGCGCCGGATGCAAGCTGATACCCTGCTGCCGCAGACGGCGCAAGATATCCAGCATCAGGTTGCTGCGCACCCGGCGATGCACCCGCATGCTATTGATGAAACAACGCGTACTGAACGCGACCCCATCACCAAAAATCCCGTCACACGTCAAGATAGGGGCAGGCTCATCCAGAATTTCCGGCTCGGCCAGCACCGCGTCGCGCAAAATCTGCATGACCAGATCGGCATCTACATCCAGCGGGAATAACAGGCGGGACTCAATCGCCCCCAAAGAGGTCGGCGTGTAAGTCAGGTTGCGTACCTGCCGGCCCATCATCTGGGCGTTGGGGACCATCACCATGGTGCGATCAAACCGCTCCACATAAGTCGCTCGCAAACGGATCTGGCGCACATTGCCTTCACTGCCCTCTACCTCCACCCAATCTCCCACTTTGACGGGGCGCTCCACCATCAGCATCAAACCGGAAGCAATGTTCTGCACAATACCCCGCAAGCCAAAACCCACCCCCACCGTCAAAGCCGTAAAAATCCAGGTAACGGACTCAATCGGCACACCCAGCATGGATAAGCAGATCACCAACAAAACGAAGTAAGCGACATAGCCCACCATGCCGACGATGGCATTTTGCAGGCCGGGTTCCAGAGTGGTGTTGGGCATGTAACTCTGACGTAACCAGGTACGCAGAAAGTGGATCAGTACCGCCCCCACCAGCATCACGCCCAAGGCAATCAGCCACAAGTCCAAACGCCACTGCACGGCCCCCAAGCGCAAGGCCTCACGCGAGACATCCAGGCCCGACTCCAGCATCTGTTTGGGTTCAGTCAGCCAATCCCCGCTGACCATCCAGATGGCCAGACCCAAAACAGTCATACGGGCGATAGCAAAAAACACAATAATGAACTGACTTTGCATGCGAATCGGCGCTGCATCCGGATCGTGGCTGCGATGACGCAAATACGCCAGCAAAGAGTCCGCCATGTCCTGCAACCACACCATCCCCACGTAGGCCAGCAAGCCCAGGAGCAAGGGCATGGTCATGAAATGCGACATCAAGTCATCCGACAGGCCTTGCCAGCCTGCGATGAACAAGCCCAACACCAGGGTGTACACAAGGACACCGCCTTTAAAGGCCAAACGCGCCCAACTGCGACCTGTTCTGCCTGCCCCCTGCCCCGAAGCGTCCGTACGGTTGAACAGCTCGTCACGCAAAACCCACAAACCATAGCCGTACAGGATCAGATACAGCAGGCTGCTCACACCGTCAGCCAGCGACTGAAATGCATCCGAGACACCTATCGATCCTCGGAAAAAACCACTTATGACGTCCGCGTAGACGACCAGAAAGAAAGCGGGCGCAAAGTAACGCAGTCGACGTTGAGTCTGCGTGGACACAGGGATCAAACGCCAGGAAGCCCGAGGCTGCAGCACTATACCCTTGATACAGGCTAGCGCCACGGCCGCCACCCATGCACCCACTTTCAAGTAAGCCAGGAGTTCCAACTGGGTTTGAACAAGATCTGGCCGCTGAAACACCCGTTCAATCAACTGATCCGCCACCACCCAGATGGCGATAAACCATAAGAAAAAATTGGCGATGGTCAGGCTGGAGCGACGCAAACGCCCAGTTGGCAGATAACGGCTTACCCAAACTGGCATGCCGCGAAACAATACCAGCATCAACAACACAACAGCGGCCGCCATCCACAATGAAGCACTGCTTTGCCGCCAACTGCTGTTGCTCCACGTTTCACGCCATTGCTGAGCAAAGTCGGACAGTTTCTGGCGGTCTGCAGGCCAGGCCTGGCCCAACTCGGGCAGGCTTTCCAGCAACATCAGGGAGGAATCGCGTTGCCAGCGCTTGGCGTGCTCGTAACGCTCGGTCGCCTCTCGCAATAGTTGGCGGGTCTGCTGCGCTTCCAGCTGTACCAGGCGCGCTACGCGCAAATCAGCGCGCAAGGCCGCATCAGCCCGTCGTAACTGCATTCGCTCGTTATGAAGCGTAACTTGATCCGCCTCATCCCCCGCGTCCTCGCCCAACTCTTGCAAACGGGCTCGCAACAGGCGGCTGCGGCGCTCCAAGGACTGCACCGTCCGGCCAGACAGCTCCAGCGCCTGCAACAGTTTCTGATCTTGCTCGTAAGCACGCTCCGGTTGTATCGAGATCTTGTTGTCGTCCAGACGGTACTGCATCAGGCGGATTTCGTCCTGAGTCCGCTGCAGATCGCGCATCATTTGACGCTCTTGCTCGACCTCGGACAAGGCTTGTGCCTGTGCGCTTGCCCAGGCCCCCATCAGGCTCAGGCACAAGAGCAAGACCTGTACACCTAGTCGTAGCAGCTTCATGGTTTCCGTCTCCCTGGACCCTGCCTGTTGTTGTTATCTGGATTTAATCATTCAACAAGGGATTATTGTTTTCTGTCTGGCTGGCCGCCGGCGTCGTTGGCAAGACCGTCATGGTTTGCGTATGGTGCAGCGCCAGCCCTTCTTTTCGCAACTCATCCAGAATATCGAACATCAAGACGCTACGTACCCGGCTGCCAATACGAGGTGACGAGACATAGCAGGTGGCGGTGAACTGCAAACCATTGGCATCAAAGCCATCGAGTGTCACATCCGGAGCGGGGTCGGCCAATACATCGCTATAGTTCTGCATCACATCCAGCATGATAGAACGCACCCGTTTAGCGTCCGTGTCGATAGGCATATTGATCTTGACTTTCACCACCCCCAAAGGATTGCTCAAGGTCACATTGCGCACGGTTTTGGTGATGAATTCGGAGTTCGGCACAATCAGGGTGGAGCGATCAAACATCTCGATTTCTGTGGCACGAGCATTGATCTTGCGAACATTGCCCTCCACCCCGTTCAGGCTGACCCAATCGCCGATTTTGATGGGACGCTCGGCCAGCAGGATCAAACCCGACACGAAGTTCTGCACCACCGCCTGCAAACCAAAACCGATACCCACGGACAAGGCGGAAATCACCCAGGCCATGCGCTCCAGGCCAACTCCCAAAGACGAAATTGCCGTGGCCACCACAATGAAATAGCCCACGTAGCTAAACAGATTGGCGGTAGACACGCGCATACCGGGATCAATACGCGTTGCGGGCAAAAGCTGGTTGGCAACCCAGCGTTGCAAGGTTTTCACGAACACAATACCCAGCACCAGAATCAGCACCGCCAGCAACACAGAGCTAGGTTTGAGCTGCACCTGTCCTAGAGAAAAACCCGTGACCAAAAAACCAAGACGACGCTGCAACCACTGCGTGGGATCTTCCCCAAAGGGCAGCAAGACCAGCGTAATGGCCGTGATAATCAAGCACAGACGCAGCGCCCCGGACAATACAATCACAATCTGGCTGCTGCCGCGCAATTGTGAACTGGTCCATTCATTAGCAGCCCGCTTTTCCTTGAACTGCAGCAACAGGCTTTGGCCGATATCGGCAATCAGCGCGACCAGCACATAACAGGTGCAAATCACCAGACTTAGCCACAACATCTCCTGCACAATCAAGCTGCTCAGCGCGATATAACCGAGCAAAAAGGCGATCATGCCCAGCACAATCACCACCCCCAGGGTGATGGGAATAGCCCGCAACCAGGTCGTCCCGTGCTGTACGGGGGCCGTTTTTTGCGGGTCGTCACCCGCGTCAGGCGCCGGCGTCTTGTCCCGCCCCTGACTTAAATTCCAGGCGGCGATGGCGATAAAAATGCTCAGGGTCAACGTGTTAAAGCTGTTGACCAATAACGTCGTGCTTAGCGTGGCGTTGATCAGTCCCAGCAATTGCTGCGACATCCAGGTCAAGGCCACCATGATGCCCAGCGCCAGCGGCAGCCAGGCCAACTTCAAGGCGACCTTGCTGGGAATAGGAGGCAAACGCCAACTAGGACGTTGTGCTGACAAGAGCACACGCCCCATTCCCGTCACAAAACCACCCAGGTACAAGGCAAACACGGATTTGGACACAAAGCTGGCCAGATTCGCAGTCAGATTACCGTTCCAATAAAACAGCCCTGCCGCCACCGAAGCCAGCAAACCGGGGGTCAGGCTATAGAGCACGATCAACGCGGTGGCATAAAAAGAGCGTCGTAAACGCGAAGGCTTGGTGTGGCTGATGGTAAAGCGCTCTAATCCCCGCACCGCCCAGACCGACAGGCCCAGCAGTACGACGGCTAATGCTGCCGCCAACCACGGCACATAAACAGGCAAGTCCGTCACCCGTTGGGCCAGATCTTTGCGCATGCGCTCTACCCGAGCCAGGTCACCGGGCAAATCACGCGAGACATTGCGCCAGAAGCGCGGCGTCAAAACCGATTGCGACTGTCGCCCCAGCTCCGCCTGAAAAATCACCCGGCGCTGCTTGGACACCTGATCCAGACCTTGCGTGGTTTCCACTCCAATCAAACGGGCCAGCTTGATCATGCCGTCCAGCTCGGTCACCGCTTGCTGCAACTGTGCACGCTGACGAGCAATGTCCTCGGACTCACCGGCCGGATCATCTACCGGCCCCAACTGACTCAAACGCGCCGTGACACTCACTAACTCGGGTTCCAGGCGCATGCTCATATCCTGCGCCTGCTCTTGCGCCAGCAACAACTGATTGCGCAGGGCCACCAGATCCGAATCACCTAAACCGTCATTTTTCTGCAAACGCTCCTGCACCGTTTGCAGCGTGTCCCGCAATTCATTCAAAGATTCACTGGCTTGGGCAGGCGTCCAGGCCACCGTCTCAGCCGCAGTGGAAACCGTCACGATGCTCAGCGCAAGCACCAGCAGCCACAAGGACAAAAAAGCACACAGGCGCGAACGGCGAAAGGCGTGCATCAAGAAAACTCCGGCTAAACAATCAGGCCCCTCATGACAATGTCAGGGCAGCAGAAACATGCACAGAATACCGAAAGAATCACTCTCTTGGCACAAAACAAAAGGGACAGGCGAAAAATCCCCCTACCCCAACCGGCTCAGAGCGCCTTGCGCTGCATGCCCTACCCAGTCAGCCACGGTCAATTTCGGGTCGCCCAGGCAGCAAGCCAATCAACACACGAACCCAGGCTTAAAAAAAACCCTTACAAGCAGGCACAAAAAAGAGAAAAATCTAAAAGAATAATCAAAGGAAATTAAAAAACAATAAAAACCCCATAAAACAAAAAGCATTATTCATAATCATTTTTTTGATTAAAAATTAAGTTATTCTTGCAGCATGCTTTAACTATAAGACGGCTATAAAAAACAAAAAAGCAAATAAAACAAACAATCAGGTGACGAATAATTAACAAAAAAATAACAATGAAAATAATTAGCCGATAAATAATCAGGTGACTTGAAATCGTTTTTTTGAAACACAAAGAAAGGAATAATTGTGCCCTCTACCGAACACAGCAAAGAAACCAACATGACATTCATCATGATTTTTCTCAGGCTGTCACTTGCCCTCACACTTTTATCTGCGGTGGCAGACCGCTTTGGGCTTTGGGGGGCACTGAATAATTTCGATATCACATGGGGTGGAATGAACCGATTCCATCAAGATGTAGCGGTGCTGACGCCGTGGCTTTTTTCAAGCGCCATTCCCGCACTGAGCTGGTTCGTCACTCTTTTGGAATTACTGCTAGGCATTGCCTTACTGCTTAACTACAAAAGCGCACTGGCCGCTCTGATCAGCGGTGTGCTGTTTTTGATTTTTGCTCTGAGCATGAGTTTTTTTCTAAGCACAAAGCTCATGATCAATTTCAACGTCCTGGTCTGCTCGGCCAGCGCCTTTCTGTTATGGCAACTCGAAAAATGCCGAACCGGCCAAAACGATAGCAAAACCCAAGGCTAAAACCGGCGTACTCACAAGAACGCCCCACCCCTTTTCCCACTGACAGGAGATCCCGTGTCTGAGACTCGACTTAACCCATCTAATTTGTCCCCCAACATCTACAAGACCATCGTCAAGTACGACGCCCAGATCTACAGCGAGACCACACTGAACAAAGAACTGATTGAGCTGGTCAAGGTCAGGATCTCGCAACTGAACGGCTGCGCATTTTGCATTGATGTCCATAGCAAACATGCGCTGAGCCTGGGCATTTCCGAACGAAAACTGCTGCTTTTAAATGCGTGGAAAGAAGCCCCCCTGTTCACCGAGCAAGAGCAGGCCGCGCTGCGCTGGGCTGAGCAAGTGACCTTTATCCAGAATCTGGAAGACAAGCAGACGCAACTGCATGAACTCAAGGCTCACTTCAATGACAAGGAAATCGTTGATCTGACGTATCTGATCGGTTTGGTCAACGTCTGGAACCGGTTGGCCATCAGCATGAACTACGAAATCAGCCGCTAACAAACAGACCATTTTCCATACAAGAGGGTGACGTATGATCGACGAGCTGCATCTGGATGAACTGCTCAATGACGAGCATCTTGGAGCAGGCAATTTCATCCACAAAATCCATGAGAAGTTCTATCAGGGTAGTGATAAAAAGATTCTGTCCCTGATCGACAATGAAGCGTGCAGAAAGCAGGATTTCTCTATTCAGGAAATCATTGAAACGGCCAGACGGATTGCTTCATCCTACGAACAAACAGGTGTCAAACCCAAGGAAGTGGTCAGCCTGTATTTTCAGGACAGCATCGACTACTTCTTGCATTTCTTGGCCTTGAACAGCATTGGGGCCATTCCGGCACTGATCAATGGCGAGCTGAACACTGATATTTTGCTCAAGTTCCTGCACAGCGTGCGCCCCAACCACCTTGTCATCACACCCGAAAAAGAAGCGGAGATCACAAAGGTGTTCGCACAAGCGAACTACAGCTTGCCCGTACACACGATTGACGCGCTAAAAACACGACAACAAGCCCCATCACGACCTTTCTATTCGCATGAACCACAAGACGTGATCATGATTGGACACACATCGGGGACCACCGGCATTCCCAAGGCAGTCATTTTCACGCATGAGTCCATGTTTCATGGCGTCAGGTCGCAGGTCAAGAAACAGAAAGGGGACCATATCCTGTCCATCTTGCCCCACTCTCACGGGGCCTCGATTTCACTGCTGATGCTCTCTTTCACCCGTGGAGCACACGTCACTATCCTCAGCAAGAAAGATCCCGCAACCATTATCCGGGCAGTGCGGGAAACCCGTCCCAATGTCGTGATTGCTTTTCCGAAAGTCTATGTGGACCTGTGCCGCCACACACTGGACAAATCCGACTTCCAATCCGTCAGCTACTGGATTGCAACCGGCGATGCCAGCCATGAAAAACACATCAGGAAACTGATCTCCCTGGGCCATCACGAGCGGGACGGGCAAACGGTTCCAGGCTCGTTTTTTGTCGACAATCTGGGTTCGTCGGAATTTGCCTTTGCCATTTTCAGAAACGTCCACTCTCCCCAGTCCGACAATTACAAGCGTTGCATTGGAAAACCATTTCCCTGGGTTGACGTGGCTGTTTTCAATGAGCAAGGACAGTACCTGCAGGAAAACAGCGTAGGCCGACTGGCGGTGAAATCCAAATCGGTCACGCAGGGATATTGGAACAATCACTCCCTGACTGAAATGAACAAGATTGACGGCTATTGGCTGACGGGCGATCTGGTCTATTTCGATGAAAAGCGGAATTTCTATCACGTAGATAGAACCAACGATTCACTCTCGTTTAATAACGTGGAAATTTATAGTTGCCAAATCGAAGAAGCGATTATGGCGGAAATCAATGAAGTCTTCGAGGCCACGGTCATCATGACCGATAACAATGAGTTGGTCGCCTATATCGAACTGCTTGATTCCTGCGCAGCGTCAAAGGATGAAATCACCGAACGAGTCAATCAACTCATGCGTCAAAAAAACTGGCCGGCCCTGTCCACGATTGAACTGCAGTCTGCTAACGAGTTCATCGGCGTAACGGGCAAGAAACTGAAAAGACAGCTACGTGAATTGGCACACTAATAAGGAAACACCATGCAAAAAACATGCCTGATAACCGGAGCCAGCAGAGGGATTGGCTATGAAACCGCCAAGGGCCTGGGCCATCAAGGCCATAAGGTGTACATCACGGCCCGCAATAGTCAAAAGGGCCAGGAAGCGGCCCAGAAACTGAGTCAGGAAGGCATACAGGCCCGCTTCATTGAACTGGACATTACAGATCCGCAGTCCATTGTCCGTGCACGTACGCAATTGGCCCAACACGAGGAAAAGCTGGACGTGCTGATCAATAACGCCGGCATTATGATCGACTCCATTTTCACCCCTGACAAGGTTTCGTTTGAAGACTTTTCCTCTACCTTGTCGACCAATACCACCGGCCCCTACTTTCTTATCCAGGAATTCATGCCGCTGCTGGCCAAATCGGCCGATGCACGCGTTATCAATATGTCCAGTGACCTGGGAGCCATGACCCAGGCCTCGGACCCACAATCCCGATTCGACGCTGTACTAGCCCCTGGCTACCGTATTTCCAAAGCGGCATTGAATATGGTCACGCTGATTTATGCCAAACACTTTCGGGACACTGACATCAGCATCTGCTCCTGCAGCCCTGGCTGGTGCCAGACCAGTCTGGATCCCCACATTGACTCCTCCAAGGCGCCCAACACGGCCGTCGATGGTGCCCAAACACCGATCTGGCTTGCCTCAGAGGCCAACAAAGCGGACATCAACGGTCAGTTTTTCTATAAAAAATCCACCATCAACTGGTAGCGTTTTTCATTACGATACCGAAGGAGAGCCCTATGGACACCCTAGCCTCACCAGAACACAGCCTTGCAGACAGCGCCCTGGTCACCGTCCAGAACGCCGTTCAGGCGCAACCCGCACTCGAACAAGCCAGCGACGAGCAAATTGATGCGTTGATTACCGACATTGCCCAGGCATTTGAACAAAAACTGGAGTACTGGGCCCAAACCGAACTGGACGCCACGCGCATCGGTAACCTGCCTGACAAGATACACAAACTTGGCTTGGTCACCGACCGGGTTTACCGGGAACTCTACGGTGAAAAAACCTATGGCCGCCTGCATGGCAGCAAAACCTTTATTGAATACGCCAGTCCGGTAGGCGTCATTTTCGCCATTGTTCCGCTGACCAATCCGGTACCAAATTCGCTGTTCAAAACCCTGCTCAGCCTCAAGACCCGGAACGCTCTGATTCTGAGCTATCCCCGCAAATCGGATCAACTGGGAGCGCAGGTGGTGGCCACGGTTCAAGCGATTCTAAAAAAGCACCACCTGCCTGAAACGCTGATTCAAGCCGTGCAGACGCCTTCGCGTGAGACGACCCAGCTCATCATGCAGTCGGACCAGGTCTCCTTGATTCTGGCAACCGGTGGCGGAGACCTGGTGAAAACGGCCTATAGCTCCGGCACTCCAGCCATCGGAGTCGGTCCAGGCAATGTCCCGGTCTATGTCAGTGCCAGCGCAGACCTGTCACAGGCAGCCGACGATATTTTGCAAGGCAAAACCTATGACAACGGCATTGTGTGCGGCTCTGAAAGCAACATCATTATTGATGAGCGCGTGTACGAGGAATTTGTCGAGATTTTGAAACAGAAAGGGGCGCTGTTGATATCGGAAAAACAGCATATTGATGCCCTTTTTGACGACAGCACAGGTCGACTGCACCGCACACTGATTGGTGTTGACGCCATGACCTTAGCCAAGCAAATGGATGTAGACAGCCCCACACCGATCAAGCTGATTCTGATTGCCGCCGATCCCGAGCAGCACGCCTTCTTGAGCCGGGAAAAAATGGCTCCGATTGTGACGCTGTACAAATCTGAGGCCGGCCAGGGAATCAGTCTGGCGGCACAATTGCTGTGGCAGGAAGGAGCCGGACACTCGGCCGTCATCCACAGCAAAGATCAGGACGAGATTCATCAGTTTGCCAGCACCCTGCCCGCCGGACGCATTCTGGTCAATATGCCCGCTACCCAAGGCATGTTGGGCATCAGTTCGGATATCCCGCTCTCATTCATGCAAGGGTCGGGTTCCTGGGGAGGCAATATTTCTACCGAGCCCGTGCATTGGCGGCATCTGGTCAACATCAAGCGCCTGACGTTCAAAAAATAAGCCCCAGGGCTGCAGCAGGCCCGCTTCCTTGCTGATCCGGCGATAGCCTTTCGGGAAGGATACGAGGCCTGGACAGCCATGCCCGCCCCATGAAAACAGGCCAGACAGACCTCACGCGGTCTATCTGGCCTGTCACGTTTCCCGAAACGCGCTTCCCTAACGAATCTGCTCCGCCACCATGAATCCGGACGCCCCTGCCAAGCCTGGACCTGGGTGGGTGGACGCACCGATCTGGTAGACGTTTTTGTACGGGGTTGCGTGGGAGCGTGCACCGTTACTGGCGGCAAAGGGGCGCATCCAGAAGAACTGGTCGGGCGAGCAGATGCCCGAATACGGGTCGCCGCCCACCAGGTTGCAGTTGATGGATTCCAGATCAGCCGGCGAGAGCACTTTCTGGCCCACGATTTGTTGACGCAAACCGGGCATGACGCCTTCCAATTGGTCGATGATGCGCTCGGCCACGGCCTTGCTGACGTCTTCAGTCCATTTGCCGTCGGCAGGCACATCGATTTTGCCAGCCGCATCGCCACGCAGCTTGGACGGCATATCCTGCATCTGCATCCACAGTATCCATTTGCCTTCCGGCGCACGGCTGGGGTCCAAAGAGCATGGTTGGCCAATCGCCACGGTGAACTTGGCGGGGATCAAGCCATTATTGGCCTGGGCCACGCTCATGCTGACGTCCTCCAGGCTGTCGGACAGGTGCAGCAAAGGCACTTTCAGCAGCTCTGGATCGCTCCAGTTCGGCATGCTGTCCAGCGCCAGATGAATTTGCATGTCGCCACGGCCAAAACGGTAGGCATTGGCTTGCTCGCGTACTTGAGTGGGTGCGCCCGGTAACAGGCGACCATAAAGCTGTGGCGGAGTGACGTTGCACACCACATGGCTGGCTTCGTAGACCTGGCCACCGGCACGTACGCCACGGGCTTTTTGTCCTTCCAGCACAATTTCTTCCACTTCGGTATTCAATTGAATACGGCCACCGGCCTTTTCAATAATGGCGCATAGCGCACGCACCAGATTCTGACCACCGCCTTTCACCACCGGCATACCACCGGCCACCACGGCGGCAAAGGTCAGCTTGCCGATCAGGGCCGAGCAGGCATCGTCAGGGCCCAGGCCCGAGTGCAAGACCCAGGGAGCCATCATGCCACGCACACGGTCATCTTTCAGTTCACGGTCAGCCCAGCGGCGGAAGGACTCCAAGGACTCACGTCCGTACTGAACCATGCCGTCCATGCGGCGCTTGCGCCATTGCGAGAACAGCAGACCCAACAAACCACGGCTGTAAGGCTCGGTACCCAGCAAGCCAAAGGTCAGGCCGGCATCGCGCTCGAACAACTGACTGCACATGGCGCCGAAGGCATCGCCATCGCCTGCTTGCAAAGCATTGATACGCTGAATCGAATCGCCCACATCATGGCGCAAGGCCATCCCCTTGCCATCGCTACCCACCACGCCAGTGGTATAGCCGTTTTCCAGAAACTCCACGCCCTGGGCGGCCAGATCATCCTTTAGGCGGGCATAGGCAGCACCGGAGGTGAACAAGGGGTACCACGACGACAGCAGTTCATGAGTAAAACCGGGAAACAACTCCTCGGTACGGATACACCCACCCGCACGGTCGTTACGTTCCAGTACCAGGACTTGCTTGCCCTTTTGCGCCAGCAACGCCGCGCATACCAGGGAATTGATGCCACTGCCCACCACAATGACGGAATACGATTTTTTATTTGTTGAGTCTGTCATCCCACACCTTTTTTAAATTGCCCTGAACGGGGTCAGGGCTTGTGAACACGCAGCAAGAAACAGGTGTCAACAAGCCCTGGACCTCTTTTACCGCACTTTTCTATTTATGAGCCAGACGACTGCGCCTGCCAGCGTTCAAACCAGTGACGGGGCGACTTGCCCTGCTCGGGCCCGAGCACGGAAAAGCCACCATCAACGGGCAGATCAATCCCTGTCATCCAGGAGGCGGCGCCCGACACGGCAAACAAGACCACTTGGGCCACTTCTTCGCCGGAACCGACTCGGCCCAGAGGATGCACCTGCGCCCCCACCTGATTGGCCAGTTCACGCGAACCACCACTCATGCGTTCGACCGACGGCGACCAGGTCCAGGCGGGCGATACCGTCAGCACACGAATCCCCGATGGAGCCAATTCCACGGCCAAGCTTTTGGTGAACTGCAGGATGGCCGCTTTGGAAGCCGGATACAGCGCACGTCCGGCCACGCCGAATTTGCCACCCGTACTACCCATATTGATGATGACACCACCCTGCCCCATATGTGGCGTGGCTTTCTGGGCCAGAATCGCGCTGGAGATCAGATTCACATCCAGCGTCTGATGCCACAGCTCCCGGCTGGAAGCCAGTCCCTCGTCCCCATAGGAACAGGCATTGTTCACCACAATGTCGATGCGTCCAGTTTGTGCCAATGCGGCCTGCACGCAGGCATCCAGCTGCGCATCATCACAAATATTGGCAGCCATGAACTGGGCCTTGCCCACGGCCTGCAAGCGCGCTTCGGTACGCTGACCCTCCTCCTGACTGCGCCCCACAATCAGCACCCACGCACCGGCGGCGCACAAGGCCAGGGCGATATCCGCCCCCAGCCCTTGCGTGGACCCGGTCACGATGGCGACCTTACCCTGTAAATTCACCTTCATGTCCTGCTGCATGTGCTTCTCCTACTGTGCTTGTGGCGCGCCAAAGACGGCTGCCCAATCTTCGTCCCGATCAATTTGAGCAATCAGACTCATGCTGGCCAGCGAGGCTTCATGCGTAGCTGGTGGAGCGCCACAGGCGCTGGCCACCACCGCCACCTCATAGCCCATGTCTACGGCATGGCGCACCGTGCTTTCCACCACGGAATGGGTGGCCACACCGGCAATCACCAGACGCTCCACCCCCAGACGACGCACCACCGGCTCCAACGCGGAGCCAAAGAAAGCGTTGATGCGCGTGTGATGGACTTCAAACTCGTTGGGCAAGGGAGCCAGCCCGTCAAAGAACTGGGCTCCCCAACTGCCGGTCTGCATAGCACCGATGCGTTTCACATTGTGCAGAATCGGTGCATTGCACAGCAGATCGGCATAGTCAGGCCGATAGCCCACCCGCACATGCACAATAGGCACGCCCTGTGCGCGGGCCTGCGCCAGCAAACGGCCTGCGGCCTCGATCAGAGCCTGACGCTGGGGGCTGTTGGCCTCTACCCCCACACGGATCAGACCATCAGCGTGCAGGACGTCGTTCTGATAATGCAGGGCCAGCAAGGCGGTGTGATGGGCTGCCGACATTAGATGTATACCTGAATGGCGCCGTGAACCGCGTCACGATCCACCAGATTCACCTGCTTCATGCGCAGTTTCCAGCCACCGCCTTCCTGGGCTTGCAGCTTGTGAATCAGACTACCCACACGGTAGACCGGATCTTTACCGCGCCACTCCATGGAGTGAAAACTGGAGCGCACCACCAGGTAACCTTCCGGATCGGTGCCGTCGATCATCAGATTGCCCAGCACGCGGCAGGACTGGGTAATCGGCTGCTGGGACCAATTGCGGTGGTTCTCCAGACGACGAATACGCAGCTCGCGCAGCAGCTTGTTTTCCCAGCACAGGGAAATGTGCTCGTACGGGCTTTCCTGATCGTAGCTGTGAGGAATCCAATACATGCCTTCCTCCGTCCACAGATCCAGCCATGCTTGCCAGCGACGTTCGTCCAGTAGACGAGCTTCGTGATAGATGAACTGCTCTACTTCGCGAATGGCTTCCAGACTCAGATTCACAGGCGTGACCTGATCCACGCTGACGTCAAAATCAATATCAAACAACATAAGAATTCTCCTTGGCTCGGACAGCAGCCCGCTTAAGCCTGTGTTGCGGGGGCAATAGGCTCACCAGAGGCCGAGCGCACCGTGGCTTTACCACTGTCTTGCGACTGCGCAGGCGCATCATAAATAGTGGTGGTCATGAAGTGTTTCCAGGCGCGGAACTGGTTGCGCATGGGCAATTCACTGGTGCCGTTGGTGGCCACCATGCCGCCTTCGATAGGCTTATCGGTGCCGTCGTAGCGGTGCATGCTGATCCATTCGCCGCCATGGGTCTTATTGCCTTCCTGGCAACGGCCATAGACTTCGATATCGTCCGGCATCACATTGGACGAGGGCGAGTTGATCAGATTGGCGTACATCAGGCCACGCTTATAGATATCGTCCGGAGCGCCTTTCAGGCGGAACAACTGGATCTCCACGTGGGTGCGGTCCACCGCTACCGGACGAATCACACGGAACTGCTGGAACACAGTGTGTGGCGAGCCACTGCCGTAAATAATGCTGTTATGACGGTTCTCGCCCAGAATGTTCAGGGCTTTTTCTTCACCATAGGCTTCTTTCAGGGTTTCGTAGTGCGCCTTGGTGACCGGGTCGGTTTCGATGGCCCCTGGATTGAAAATGCCTTCCATGTAGCCGTGGCCATTATCAAACGCGTACAGATCCAGCTTTTCCCAGAAACCGTAAGGCTCACCATTTCCGTCCATGATATGCAGTTCCAACGGCATGGAACCGTAATCCTCGGCCTGTTCGCGGGCAGCCACGTAGGACGACTCATGCGTGACATTCGCGTGCATGGTGTCGTGCAGGTTTTCGTAAAACACTTTCCAGTTGGAAGGCTGCCAGACCTTGAAGCTGCCACCGGCCACTTCCACTTCACCCACAGGCGAGCGATCGCACAGATTGTCGATGGAGGTGATGATGGGGCCTAAAAACTCTTTCAGATCCGGGCCGTGGGCGCTTTGACAGGCGAACACAAAGCCACGATAGCTTTCCACACGAGCCACACGGCGCATGGAGAAGTCCGGGTGCTTGGGATCAAAGCAGGTGTTTTCCAGGCCGTTTTTCATGGGCGCGGCCAGATGCTGGCCGTCCAGCTTGAAGGTCCAGGCGTGGTAAGGGCAGCGGAAGAACTTGCCGGCATTGCCACAGCCATCGGCCACCACTTTCGCGCCCTTATGTGGACAACGGTTGTACAGCACGTACACCTTCTTGTCGCTGCCGCGCACCATGATGACGTCCTGACCACCCAACAAGGTAGTGTGGTAGTCGCCCGGTTTAGGCACCTGGCTGTCGTGGCCGATGTAGATCCAGGCACGGCCATAAATGCGTTCCATCTCCAGACGGAAGATTTCAGGGTCGGTATAGACCGATTTATGTACGCTGTCTCCCCGCACCAATGCGGACAACTGTTCGTTGCTATAGCTCATCATTACCTCCTTGCTGCCGGATGCTTGACGCACCCTCTTTATGACTTTTCCATCTTGCACTGCGGTGCAAAATGATCCTGGAACTGCTCGAATACGGTGGACACAATCTTGTTGCTCATCTGACCTTTGTCATTCGGGGCCACTTCGCGCATGTAGTAGGTCTGCACCGGATACTGGTTGTTGTTAAAGGCAAAAGCCCCGCGCACGGACTCGAACGGTGCGCTGCGCAAGGCTTTGCGCAAGGCCTCGCGGTCGGTGGCGGCCTTGGGGTCGGCCTTCAATGCGCCATCGAGCAACAAGGCGACGTCATAGCCCTGGGAGGCATACATGGACGGCAGGCGACCATAGGTCTTTTCAAACTCCGCCACGAAACGCTTGTTAGCAGGGTTATCCAAATCCGGCGACCATTGGGCGGCGTTGGCCATGCCCTTCATGGACTCGCCAATAGCACCAATCGTGTCCTGGTCAGCCGAGAAACCAGGGGTATATACGGCCATCTGCGTAGACAGACCCGAGTTGATCAACTGCTTGATAAAGGACACGCCCATACCGCCGGGCAGGAAGAAAAACACCGCATCCGCACCCGAAGCCCGCATCTGGGCCAATTCGGCGGCGTAATCCATCTGGCCAACCTTCACATAAACTTCGTCGGCAATCTCTCCCTTGAACAGGCGCTTGAAGCCTTCAATGGACTCACGTCCACCGGGATAATTGGGGGCGATCAAATAGACTTTCTTGTGCGCCTGATCGGTCACGTACTTGCCCATGGCGGCAGGGATATCCTCGTTCTGCCAGGACACGCTAAAGAAATTGGGGTTGCAATGCTCACCCGCATACTCAGCCGGGCCCGTGTTGGCGGAAATATAGACGGTGTCGCTGCCCATAATCGTGGGCATCACGGGCAGCAGCACGTTGGAAAAAGCAATGCCGGTAATGACATCGACCTTGTCGCGCTTGACCAGACGGTCCACTGCTTGACGGCCTTCCATCGGTTTTTGCTGATCGTCCAGCACCGCCAAGGTCACATCCACACCACCGAACTTGCCGCCCGAGTGGTTCAGGCCCAGCTCGAAACCATCACGGATTTCCTGGCCAATAGCCGCACCAGGGCCGGACAAGGTGGTCAATAGCCCCACCTTGAATACTTCCTGACTGGACGCCGGGCTACAGGCCAGGGCCAAGGCCAGCGTGCTCATACAAAACGCTACTTGTTTTTTCATGTTTGTCTCCGTCCTCTGTCTGTCAAAAAACTGGACTTCAGGTCTGCCTGGGATCACCCCCACTACGACGGAAGCTGTGTATCACTGACGCCTGTGGTTTGTGCGGCGCTTGTCCTGCAGGCCGCAGAGAACGGCCCCAAGGGACTACGTGAATACAGCAATTCCCAGTCGTATCCCAATCTGCTAAGGTGCCGGGACAGGATTACTGTTTTAGGTTTGAAATACATTAGACCGGCTCAGAACAGGCGGCTATCCAGATTCGGCAAGCCTTATCCCTAACCGGCAAAAATTTGGAGACACACATCATGCAAGCGTGGTTTATGTCAGGGCTGGCCCCCTTGCAACACAGTGCGCCGCGCTTTGAATCGCGCTGCCCGGACCAGACACGCAGCGAGACCGCCGGTTTTCTAACCGAACACCGTCTGACCTGGAATGACGGCCCAGTCGACGCGTCCCTGCGCTACGCCAGCAGCCACAGTTTTTCCTTTGTCTTGCTGAAATATGGCGCGGCGGTGCAGGTATCGCCCGGCATTCTGGAAGACTTTTTGCTGTTTCAAGTCCCCATACAGGGACGATCCTGTATTCGGGTTGGTCGGGAGTACGTCCAGGCCAACCCTAACATTGCCAGCGTGATCTCCCCTTCCCTCCAGGTTGAACTGGATTGGGAACAGGGCTGTGAGCAGTTTTTAGTGAAGATCCCACGCCACAGGCTGGAAGAAGTGGCCCGGCAGACCTTGGGCTTGAGCCTGGATCGGCCCATTGAGTTTGCGGCGGGCATGTCTCTGGACTCGCCACACGGCTGTGCCTGGCAGCACCAGATTGGCAGCTTGCTGGCCTATGGCGGGCATTTGCCGCCGGAAATGGATCAGTGGTCGCGTCAGGCCGAGGACAATCTTCTGCTGCATCTGTTCCATACCCAGCCGGGTAACTACAGCCAGCAATTGCAGCAAAGCGTGCGCCCGGCCAGTTCGCGCCGGGTACAAAGAGCCGAGGATTTCATGCGGGCCAGCCTGGACGAGGCCCTGACGCTAGAGCAAATCGCCACCGCTGCCTGTGCCAGTGTACGCAGCCTGACCTTGGCGTTCCGTACGGAACGGGGGCTAAGCCCCATGCAGTTCTTAAAGCAGATTCGTTTGGAAGCGGCCCAACAGGCCATCCGCCACGCGGTGCCGGGCACCCAGGTCAGCGAGATTGCCTTGCGCTGTGGGTTTAACCATTTTGGCCGCTTCTGTGCCGACTACAAGTCCCGCTTCGGGCGTTCGCCCTCGCAGGACTTGCGTATCGTGGATTAGTCCTTCAGGGCCTTGCCGGGAACCCAGACACGGCCATCAAACAGACGGCGCGCCGTACGGTAGAAGGAACCAGCCTTGGCATACCACTGGCCGTCTTTCTTTTCCACTTCCGCACCAACTGTCAGTACGCCAGAGGGCATGCCCAGACGCAGCGGGCCTTGCGGGGCAACCGAGTCGGACAGGCATTGCGAGGGCAGACTACCCGTCAAACGAGCCGCCACAGCGGTACACAAGGAGATGGTCAGTGGCAAGGCGCGGTGCGGCTGGCCGTTGGAAATCACGCGGGCAACCAGATCAATCTCTTGGGCGGGAACCACGTCGCCGGACAAGGTGGGGTTGTCCTGGGCGGGCGACACGATGCAGACAAAGGGCACGATGCGAATCTGACGCGCAGCGTCCACATCCGGAGCAATACCCATGCGTACCGAAGCCTGTACACGAATCGCGTCCAAACGCTCCAGCACTTCAGGGTGCGATTCCAGCCAATCAGGCAGTTCAAGACCGGTCAGGCCCACATCCGCAGCACGTACAAACACCGCCGCATTGGCCGCGTCCACCAGCGACACCTCGATACGGCCTACGCCAGGGACATCCAGCCATTCGGTCAATTCACCACTAGGCAGCAAGGAACCGGTAGAAGCACCGCCTGGTTCTACAAAGTCCAGACGGATAGGCGAACCTGTGCCGCCTACGCCGGGAATGGACAGATCGCCGTCGTAACGGGGCTGACCCTCTTCCACCGTGAAATGGGCGTGGATGATCTTGTTGGTATTGGTATTGAGAATGCGCACACACGCTTCACCGTCCTGAACCTTGACCATCCCTTGCTCAACAGCGTAGGGGCCAACTGCCGAGCTCATATTGCCGCAGTTGCCACGGTAATCCACCTTCTCTTCCTTGATCGCCACTTGCGCAAAGGTGTAGTCCACATCGGCGTCCGGATGGC
The DNA here is from genome assembly GCF_050255915.1 of Alcaligenes sp. Taxonomy (NCBI): domain Bacteria; kingdom Pseudomonadati; phylum Pseudomonadota; class Betaproteobacteria; order Burkholderiales; family Alcaligenaceae; genus Alcaligenes; species Alcaligenes sp. The sequence goes on along the minus strand of NZ_JBFWIQ010000016.1, from coordinate 39,670 downwards.
TGGACGGGCCGATAATACACACCTTGGACAGGGAGGAGACGCCGCCGCCCATACCGTCCAGTTGGCGTCCGTAAGGGTCCGGCGTACCCATGGCGGCGGAAAACAGAGGCGTCCAGTCGTCGCGCTCGGCAGGCAGGTCTGCAATATTGAGCATCAAGGCTTTGCTGGTGCCACCACGCATGAACACGGCGGGAAGGGATTTTTGCTTCATCACGTTATTCCTGGTTCTTGGCTTGCGCCATTAAAGAAAATTGCGCCGTCTCCTGCATGGGTTCGGCGTGAGAGACAATCGGTTCACTAAAAGAGTCTGATCGGGTCGTGCGCTGCTGTTGTCGTTCCAGTTGCTGCACTTTTTCCTCGCTGGCATTGCCCAGATGGCGGGCCAGCAAGGCGGAGGCCTGAGCGCGTTCGCCCTTTTCCAGCAAATCCAGAATCGCCAGATGCTCCAGGCATTGACGACGAATACGTTCCCGATCCAGCGTTTCCTGATATTCCAGCAAGCGCCGCAACTGGTTTTGACGCGTCACCGTCTGGGCGATAAAGCGATTGCCGGACAAGGAGGCCAAAGCCTCATGGAAGGTGGCATTGGCCTGATACATCTCAGCATGCCCGGCGTGACGCCAGCCCCCGTCGGCCAAGGCTTGCTGTTGCAGCCGCACACGGCGCAAAACGGTGGAGTCAATGGCAAAACCGGGCAGCAACATGGCGGCGGGTTCCAGCATCTGACGCAAGGTATAGCTTTCTTCGCAGGCCTGGGGGCCGTCAATCATGGGCAGGAAAGACCAGCCTTTGCTGGCACGTTGCTCTATCCAGCCCTCATTAGCAGCACGAGCCAGAATACGGCGCACACGTTCGCGCGTCAGACCGTAACGGCGCATGGCGTCGTTTTCCGACAAGGTATCCCCCCAGATGCCCGAGAGCTTGTCGCGGGCCAGTTGCAAATAGATCTGGTCATCCTGGCTGGTGCCCAGCTCTTCTTCGATCACACCGAGCTGGTCTGCCCCTTTCAACAGGTACAAGCCACGCCGAGGTGGCTGTGCGCCCACAATCCCTTTTTCCGCCAGATAGGCCAGCGCCCCGCGTATGGGCGAGCGCGAAGCACCCAGCGCCTCGGCCAGAGATTGTTCCGTCAAATGATGCCCGGCCTGCAAATGCCCGGCCCGCACGTAATCCAGCAGGCGATGCGCCAAAGTGACATGCAAAGAATTGGATTGGCTTTTCATGCCGACATTCCTAAAAATCGAAGCGATCCTGGATCGTTTTATTGTATTATATACAAACAAAATACAATTTGATTGTTTTACAAAGGCTCCAGACGCATAATTTTGTTGGGATTATTCTTGTCGAAAGCCCGCTGACATCGCGCGAGTCCACACGGATTCACACAGCGATGACGTAGTCAGAGGGCCCTCAGGTCGGCCCCCTCCAACCTTCTCATTACGGATGAATCGTTTGCCATGTCTCAGTCTCTTGCCCTAGAAACGCTGTCCCTGAACGGACGTTCCGTACGTTACGTTCCTATCGCCGACATACCCGGTATTGAAAAGCTGCCGTATTCGCTGCGCGTTCTACTGGAAAACCTCTGTCGTCAAAAGGCCGTGCGTCACGCCGACGTGGATCAGGAGATTGATTCCCTGCTCCAGCGCAAGGTGGGCGACGGCATCACCTTCTACCCTGCCCGCGTATTTGGTCAGGACATTCTGGGTTTGGTGATGTTGCTGGATATGGCAGCTTTACGCGAAGGCGTTGAGGCCGCCGGTGGCGACGCCAGCCGCGTTCGGCCACAGGTGCCTATCGACGTCATTATTGACCACTCCCTGCAAGTGGACAGTTGGGCCAACCCCAAGGCGGCCGACATCAACCTGGCGCGCGAATACCAACGTAATGGCGAGCGCTTTGCCTTCCTGCGCTGGTGTTCCAGCAACTTTGATGGCGTCAAAGTCGTGCCGCCCGGCAAAGGCATCATGCACCAATTGCACATCGAGCATATTGGCCAGGTTGTCTGGACCGAGGAAGGCAAGGACGTGGATCTGGTCTACCCAGATAGCTGTGTGGGCACCGACAGCCACACGCCTATGGTGAACGGCCTGGGCATTCTGGGCTGGGGTGTTGGGGGTATTGAAGCCGAAGCCGTGATGGTGGGTCTGCCCGTTGCCATCGCCCTGCCTGCCGTAGTGGGTATCGAGCTGACCGGCAAGATGAATGACGGCGTGCTACCTACCGACCTGGTGCTGGTCATTACCCAGAAACTGCGCGAACTGGGCGTGGTGGGCAAGTTTGTGGAGTTCTTTGGCCCCAGCGTGGACGAGCTGTCCCTGGGCGACCGCGGCATGATCGCCAATATGGCCCCTGAATACGGCGCCACCGCCGTATTCTTCCCGATTGACGACGCTGCCCTGCACTACATGCACATGACGGGCCGTCCACAAGAACAGATTGATCTGGTTGAGCAATACAGCAAGGTTCAAAAGCTGTGGCGCGATCCGGCTGCTCCCGCTCCTGTTTACGACACCGTACTGAAACTGGATCTGAGCAGCATCAAACCCAGTCTGGCTGGCCCCAGCAATCCCGAAGATCACCTGGATCTGGATACTGCGGCCCAGTCCTTCCCCGCCCATCACCAGAAAATTGCTGGCCGTCCTTACGACCCGCAACGTGCGGTGCCCGTGGAAGGCGAGGACTTTGTTCTGAATGATGGCGATGTGGTCATTGCCGCTATTACCTCCTGTACCAATACGGCCAACCCCGCCAATATGATGGCCGCCGGTTTGCTGGCCCGTAACGCCGTGGCTCGTGGTCTGCGCAGCAAGCCTTGGGTCAAGACTTCGCTGGTGCCCGGTAGCCAGGTCACTGCCGACGTGCTGGAACGCGCCCAACTGCAAGATGACCTGGATGTGCTGGGCTTTAACATTGCTGGTTTTGGCTGCACCACGTGTAACGGTGGTTCGGGCCCGCTGCCTGCCAATATCGTCAACGCAATTGAGTCGGAAAAGCTGATCGCCACCGCCGTGCTGTCGGGCAACCGCAACTTTGAAGGCCGTATTCACGCCAACGTGCGTGCTGCTTACCTGGCATCGCCCGCTCTGGTCGTGGCCTACGCCCTGGCCGGCAACCTGAATGTGGACCTGACCCGCGACTCGCTGGGCAAGGATCAGGACGGTAAAGACGTCTACCTAAGCGACATCTGGCCCAAATCGGCCGAAGTGCAAGAAGCTATCCACGGCGCTTACGACCGCGACCTGTTCATCGAACGCTATGCCGAGCTGTACGACGGCGGCGAACCTTGGGACGCCCTGGCCCGCGAAAGCAATGGCGGCCACTACCCATGGGAAGCCGACAGTACCTACATCCGCAAACCGCCTTACTTTGACGGCCTGCAACGCGAGCCCGCCCCCGTGGCCAACCTGCGCGGCATGCGTCCGCTGGCGATTTTGGGTGACTCCATCACCACCGACCACATCTCGCCATCAGGTTCGATCAGCCTGGGTACGCCTGCCGCTGACTTCCTGCTGTCCAAGGGGGTGGAGCAAAAAGACTTCAACAACTACACCACGCGTCGTGCCAACCACGAAGTGGTCAAACGTGCGACCTTCGCCAACATCCGTCTGCGCAACAAGATTGTTCCCGGCGTGGAAGGCGGTGTCACCAAGGTGATGCCTGAAGGCGAAGTGATGCGTATTTTTGAAGCGGCCCAGGCCTATCAAGAGCGTCAGGTTCCCCTGCTGGTGATTGCCGGCAAGAACTACGGTTGCGGCTCCTCGCGCGACTCCGCCGCCAAGGGCCCCGCTTTGCTGGGTGTGAAGGCCGTGGTCGCAGAAGGCTTTGAGCGTATCCACCGCACCAACCTGGTCGGTATGGGTGTGCTGCCTCTGCAGTTCCAGGACGGCACCAATGCCGACACCCTGGGTCTGGATGGCACCGAAACCTTTGATGTGAAAGGCCTGGAAGAAAACCTGGGGGTACGTTCACAAGCCGAGCTGATCATCCACCGTCTGGATGGCAGCACGCAATCCGTGCCGGTGATTGTGCGCCTGGATACGGTCGAGGACATGGAGTACTGGCGCCACGGCGGTATCCTGCCACGCGTCTGGCGCAAGTACCTGGAGAACTAAGCCTGTGCAGGCTTAGCTCATCCAGCTAGTCCGCCACATCAAACGCCAGGGGTCACACCCTGGCGTTCTTGTTTGGCCAGACGCAACCAATGCTCGATGCGCAGCAAGGCGTGATGCGCACTTTGCTGACGGATTTCATCCCGCGTCCCATCAAACACAATGGTTTCGGTATAGACGACCAAAGGATCATATTTATCCTGCGGCTTGAACAGCCAGGCAAAACATTGCGTCCCGGCCGGAATCTGCGGCTCTGCAATATCGTCCGCCACCCCCGTATTGGCAATGATCACATTGGCCGGAGTCAATTCCGCCGCTCCTTTGGCCATAGCCCGTGCCACTGCCTCACTGCACAGATTGTTTTCTGCCAGCACCCGCTGATCGACGCCCAGGCATCGATACTTGGCCTGCGGCGAATAAGTCACAAAAGCACAATCCAGTACGGTTGCCGCCCCCGCTTGGTCAGCCAGCGTGGACGCAATCAGACCTGCTGTGCAGGATTCTGCGGTTGCCAGCGTCAGCCGGGCCTCGGTCATGGTTTTAACCAAGCGAGCAAGATCTACATCGTTCATGGCATACCCTCCTTATTGCTGAAACAAGGACGGTTTATTCAACCATAAAGTAAAAAAGCAGGAAACCAGCCCCTGCTTTCTGCTCACCATCGGGAACATGCGCTTACGCTGCCCAGAAACTTGATCAGTCCCCAAACAGGCTGGACATATCCGTTGCTTCCAGCCCCAGATTGCTAGCCAGTTGATCAAAGCAGCGCAAGGCCGCTTCTATATCCTCATCCGGGATCCCTTCAAACAAGGGAGCACGAGATTGGCGCAGCAATTCCAGCAAACGTTTGTGAAAGTCGCGCCCTTTATCGGTCAGGCACAAAAGGCGTGCACGCTTGTCCTGCTCGTCGGGCAGGCGCGCCAGCAGGCCGCCAGACTCCAACTGATCGATCAGACGCACCAGCGTTGGTCCCTCCAGCCGCATCATGCGTGCCAGTTGCCCTTGCCGTATCGGTTCGCCCAACTGAGCCAGATAACGGATAGGCAAAATAGTGGCCTCGGACACACCGTAACGCACCAGGGTCTGATCCAATTCACGACGGTAAAGGCGCGCCAGCACAATCATGGACAAGCCGAACCGTTCATAAAGTTGGTGATTCATCAGGAGGTCTCCACAGCGCGCGGCATAGCATTAGGCGGGTAAGCATAAACCAAAACCGTTGTGGCCCCTTGCAGGGACTGGGCGAGGTCCAATATCGCCTGCGCTAAAACGGTATCGCTGCAAGATTGGCTGATGCGCTGCAATTGTTGGGCCAATTCCTGCGGCTGGTGCTCAAACCCTTCCAGCAGCTCACCTACCAGCGATACACACGCCTGCTGCTGCGCCCCGCGCTTGGCCAGGCGTTTGAGTTCAATCACGCCACGCCCCAAATTGATCAGTGACAACAGGCCCGGCGGAGTCTGTTCCCCCATCCAGTGCAATAACTGCACCCATTGCCGGGCCACTCGCCCACGCCATACACGAAACAAACGGGGGCGGGAACGACGTATCAAGGGATACAGCTCACGCACGACTCGCCGCACCAGCGCTTGGCCACGAGGATGCGTACGACGCGGCAAAAGGAAAAAAGCGCTGCACACCACCGCCGAACCCGCCAGCAAAGGCAGGGATTCTTTCAGGATGATGGGTCCAGTCACCGCTGCCATTCCCGCCTGGCTGGCCAACTGAAAACACATATTCGCATCCAGCGCCCAAGCCGATGTTGGACGATTTGCACGCAACAAGCCGCCGATCACCACAAAGGGCAGTACCGAGGCAATCACCTGCCAGTCCGTCACCAAATGCCCCTGAAGCAGATAACGATACAAACTGGCCACCACCACACCCACAGTAATCCCGGTAAACATGGTGCGACTCATTAACTGCGGGCGCGGCATGGAGCCCAGAATGATGGAGAAGGTACACACCCCCATGGCCATCAATTCCAGCGCCGGGCTGGACAAGGCAAAGGCAATTGCCCCGGCACTAAAAGCCGCCAAGCCACTGATCAGTCCCGTGCGAGTTGCCAAGGGCCAATCTACAGAAATAGCGGGCGTGGTCAGAAAGCGGTGGCGACCACGTCGGGCGGGCGCCTGAGTGGCAAACAAACCTTCTTCTGCCCGTTGGATTTGCCCCATGGCACGGCGCAAACGGGCCAGGCTGATTTGCCCCTCCTGTCTGGCTGCCGTCTTTGCCAGCACCTTCAAAGGCTGACCGTCCTGCAGGCGTTGCGCCTGCTCCAGCAAGGACGATGCATAATCAGCGGCGGGGCACCGCCCTCTTTCTCTTTGACGCACAATCATTTCACTGGCAGCCAGCAACTCGATCACCGCATACAAAAACGCATCCACATAAGGCAAGCGGCGATACGCATCCCAGGAACCAGCCGCCAAAATACGGGCTTGGCCGTCCAGGTCCACCATCTCCTGGCGGATCCGGCTGAGCAAGGCCTGATCCGGCTGTGCATAAGACGGCCCCAAGGCGTGCGCCGCCAAACGCAAGGCATCGGCTGCCAAAACACGCACACGCTGGTAATACGTCTTGCGCTGACTACGCGGTGTCGTCCGGGAACACAACAAGGTTGTCACCAGCACCCCGATCAAGGTGCACTCCACCCGCGACAAGGCCAAGTCCAGCGACGTATCCGGTGCCAGCACAGACGGCAAGACCACCACACCAATGGTGATGCCTGCCAACATGGGCAAGTAGGACAAGGCACCCCGCAACACGTGGGTCAAAGCCGACGCCACGCCCACCACCAGCGCCATACCCAACAATTGCAAATAGGCGTTGGGCAAATGCAAAAACGCCAAGCCCAGCCCTGCTCCTATCAAGGTTCCCAAGATTCGCCACAAGGCCCGCTCATACACCAGGCCCCGATAGGCTTGGGACAAGACCCACACCGGCATGGCAGCCCAAAAGGGGTTATCAACGGACAACAAAACAGCAATCGCAAAGGACAGCCAGGCAGCCATGGCCATATTCAGGCCATGCAAGAGCGCAGGCCGATCCAGCTGCATCCAGGGAGAAAAGGCAAACATAAGAAAAGGGAAACTGAACAGTCGCTAAAGCATGATTATATAGATAGCTTACCTACCTATTCAATTAACACCCGCCTTTAAGGGATAAACACCCCGCGCCTGACCCCTATTTATCAGCCACCTCATTGTTCATTGTCAGTTTTCATAAACTATCGCTCTGCAGACATGGTCAAACCGTACGGGACCGTTCTATGATGTTGGCATCCTGATAGGCGGGTACCCGAAATCCCGCCCTATCACCCCGTTTTCTTGGCAGGAGTCATTATGCAAAAGTGGCTGACACGCTACACCGCCTTCTACATCATCATTGGCCTGACCGCCTTGTTCTTGCTGCTTTCCTTGTTCAAAAGCGCAAGCTGGCTATGGCTGGCGATCCCAGGGCTGGCCCTGTGTATTCAGGGCTTGGTGGACATCACGCAAACTCGTCACGCCATTCGTCGCAACTATCCGGTTATTGGCAATCTGCGCTTCATTTTTGAAGCCATTCGCCCAGAAATTCGCCAGTACTTTCTGGAGGGCGATGAGCAGCAACTGCCCTTCTCACGTGCGGACCGCTCCCTGGTGTACCAGCGAGCCAAACAGCAAATTGACAAGCAGCCTTTTGGTACCCACCAGGAGGTCTATAACAATGGATATGAGTGGATGAACCACTCCATGACGCCCAAACACATCAAGGACGCGCAGTTCCGTATTGATGTCGGCGGACCGGACTGTACCCAGCCTTACTCGCTGTCGGTGCTGAATATTTCAGCCATGAGTTTTGGGGCGCTGTCGGCCAATGCCATTCTGGCCCTGAACAAAGGTGCCAAGATGGGCAATTTTGCGCATGACACGGGCGAAGGCGGCATCAGTACCTATCACCTGCGCCACGGTGGCGACCTGATCTGGAATATTGGTTCGGGCTATTTTGGGTGCCGGGATGAACAAGGCAACTTCTCGCCCGAACGCTTTGCCGAGCGCGCCAACCAGGATCACGTCAAGATGATTGAAATCAAGCTGTCGCAGGGAGCCAAACCCGGCCACGGCGGCATCTTGCCCGGCACCAAGGTCTCACCGGAGATTGCCCTGGCGCGCGGTGTACCCGAGGGCGTGGATTGTAATTCGCCAGCCAGCCATAGCGCTTTTCACTCCCCCGTCGAATTGCTGGAGTTCGTCGCCAAGCTGCGTACTTTGTCCGGCGGCAAGCCCGTGGGCTTCAAACTCTGTATCGGGCACCCCTGGGAATGGTTTGCCATTGCCAAAGCGATGCTGAAAACAGGCATTACACCGGACTTTATTGTGGTCGATGGTGCTGAAGGGGGTACCGGTGCCTCCCCCGTGGAGTTCATTGACCACGTTGGTACTCCTTTGCGCGAGGCTCTGCGTCTGGTCCACAACACCTTGGTCGGTATTGGCCTGCGCGAGCAAATCCGCCTGGGCGCCTCGGGCAAGATCATCAGTGCCTTTGATATGGCCCGCATCATGGCCTTGGGCGCAGATTGGTGCAATAGCGCACGCGGCTTCATGTTTGCCGTGGGCTGCATTCAGGCCCAGGCCTGTCATACCGACAAATGTCCAACCGGCGTGGCAACGCAAGACCCGCAACGTCAAAAGGCCCTGGTGGTGGATGACAAGTCCTTGCGCGTGGCCAGCTTTCACGGCAATACCCTCAAAGCGCTGGCTGAATTGCTGGGTGCGGCAGGCCTGGAACATCCGAACCAGCTACGCCCTCACCATATCGCCCGTCGTATCAGCAACGGCGAAGTGCGTGTGATGTCGGCTCTGTTCCCGGATCTGAAAAAAGGCGAACTGCTGCGCGGCCACTACCGTCAAACGATTTTCCGCGTAGGCTGGCCCATGGCCAATCCCGACTCCTTCGAACCGGCCTACAGCCTGAGCAAAGCCTTGTCCTACTTGAATGATGAGGCTGACCCCGAGGACACAATCAAAAAACAGGATGCCGCCGACAGCGCCGGCCAAACCCTGGTCTGAACGCGGTATGGCGGCTGTTTCCCTAGCGAGACTGCCGCTGCATCCCTACCCCTGCATCGACTTCCCCGTAGACTTGAACACCGGAAGGCCGACTCCAGCTGCTGTCGGCTGAACGGTCCGGTGTTGAACACGCTGCCAGTCCCAAGACCATGACCAAGGCGCTCAGCACCCCATAAATCTGTCGCATATCAAGCTCCTTGATGATAGGCGTCTACTGTGCCACAGAATTTGGGCAAACAAATTTCCATCTGTACTAGAATGCTCTGATCATGGTCAGGCACTGCGCACTCCCCTTCTCAGGTACTCGCCGCCAGTTTTTACTGGTATTGGCGATATGCGCCCTGCTCTTGCGTGGCCTGATTCCCAATGGCTATATGCCCAGTGCCGACCCCGCCAATGCAGCCGCCCTCAGTTTATGCGTGCAGGGCGACCCTTTCCTGGCGCAATGGAGCGGCCAATTCTCCGGACCGGAACACGACGAGCAGCACACGCTGCATGCCGCCTGTTTATTTGCTCAGGCCCAAGCACAAAAAGCCCTGAATGATACGCCCAGCCCCGCCTGGGATCTGGCACAAACACCACGACATACCTGGGACACTGCCCAACAGGCGGCGGCTCCCGTTCTTCCCCTAACGGGCCCGCCCCTGAGTGCGCGCGGACCTCCCGCTACGTCCGTTTCCTGACTAGCCCTGGCTGCCCGGCGCAGCCACTCCATGTTGTCAATTAGCGGGATATTTCTATGAACGCCTCCTTCTCACGCCGCCAGCTCTTGCTTGCCATGCTGGCCACTCCTTTGGTCCTGAGCGCTTGCGGCGACAAAGCCCCCAAGCAGCCTGCCTTTCGCAATCTGGAAGGTGTGGACATGAGCAGTGCCGACTTTGCCAAGGATTTCAGCTTGCTCGATACCGAAGGCCAACGTCGCACCATGGCCGACTATCGCGGCAAGATCGTACTGATCTTCTTTGGTTTTACCCAATGTCCCGACGTCTGCCCGACCGCACTGACCCGGGCCGTCGACATCAAGGAGCAGTTGGGCGAGGATGGCGACAAGCTGCAAGTCTTGTTTATCTCCATTGACCCGGAGCGCGACACGCCCGAATTGCTGCGTGCCTACATGCAGGCTTTTGACCCCAGTTTTGTGGCCTTGCGCCCCACCGAAGAGGAACTGGCCAAAACCGCCAGCGACTTCAAAGTTTTTTACCAAAAGGTTCCTACCGGCTCCAGCTACACCATGGACCACAGTGCCTTGACCTATGTGTATGACACACAAGGCAAGTTGCAGATCGCCCTGCGTCATACGCAAACGGCTGAAGAAGCCGTGGCTGATATCGGCCAGGTACTGGCTTTGAGCAAATGAACCCCAACAGGATTACCAACATGAAACGTACTATTGCTTCCTCGCTTTTCTCCCTGGCCGCCTTGATGAGCCTGCCTACCCTGGCCCAGGCCGAAGTCACCGTGACCGATCCCTGGGTTCGCGCCACGGTTCCCGGCCAGCAAGCCACTGGCGCCTTCATGGTGCTGCAATCGACTGACAACGCCCAGTTGGTGGGTGCCAGCAGCAGCTTGAGCAAACAAGTAGAAGTGCATGAAATGGCCATGGAAAACGACGTTATGCGTATGCGTCAGGTCGAGAAAATCGACCTGCCCACCGGCAAAGCTGTCGAACTCAAGCCTGGTGGTTACCACATCATGCTGCTGGGTCTGGACAAGCAGGTTCAAGAAGGCAGCTCGGTGGATCTCACCTTGCAAATCCAGAATGCCGCTGGCCAGAAGGAGGAGCTGAAAATCAACGCCCCGGTCCGTGCCTTGAACACCAAAGCCAACCAGGGCCACAAGGGTGCGCACGGCCACTAAGCCACCTGCCTGCAGTCCTGAACACGAGCTACCTTAACGGTTTGAAGGGCTTTGTTTCAGACTTGCGGGTTTTCCATAATTGGCGGGTTTTGATTCGCTGACGTACAGTGAAATCACTGACATAGTGTCAGTAAGCTGTCTGAAACACAGCTTCCCAAAACTGCCATCATGGTAGTTCACCGCCGCCAGAGCGGCATATAGGCCCTACCGCAACGGTAGGGCCTTCGTGTTTCTGGAGCCGTCTCATTGCGTATCACTAGGCCCCTGCCCAGGTCTGGAGTACAGTTAAAACCGTAGCGTCGGTTTAACCTTGCAAGGAGTACCTAGATGGCTCTAAGTCCACATGACAACAATCGCTCTGAGTTGCTACGTCAACTGCCCTTGAAACCAGGATGGTTCATTGGTCTGGGCATTGCCCTGATTATTTTGGGTCTGATCGCCTTGATCTACGTGGTTGGCGCCACCGTTGCCAGCGTGGTGTATGTCGGTATCCTGATGAGCATAGGCGGCGTGCTGCATCTGGCTCATGCCTGGAGCGCCAAAGGCTGGCGCGGCTTTCTGTTCTGGAGCCTGAGCGGCATTTTGTACTTGTTCGCCGGTCTGATTGCCATTAGCAATCCTCTGGTGGGTGCTACCGTCCTGACCCTGGTTTTTGGCGCATTCCTGATCGCCTCCGGCGCGTTCCGACTCTGGATCTGGTTCCAGAACCGGGCCCAGGCTGGCGGCGGCTGGATGGCCTTTTCCGGCCTGATTACGCTGGCAGCCGGTTTGATCATTGCGGCAGGCTGGCCTGGCAATAGTGTCTGGATTCTGGGCTTGATCCTGGGTATTGATTTGCTGACCCAAGGTTGGGCTAGCCTCTTGCTTGGCATGGCGATCAAACGCAGCAACACGTAATCTGACAGCAACACTCAAAGGCAAGTTTGCTTGCCGTTTTGATCGCCTTGTTAGCACTGCGCAATACATAACAACTCACAAAACAATGCCCGATCACAGCCTCAGTCTGGTCGGGCATTATTTTCACATAAAGGTAGGAAAGCCCTTGCAGCTAGAACCCTGTTTGCTGTTTCTCATCCGCAAAACATCGGCTGCCAAATTGGCCAACGCTAATAAACTCGAAGCACAACTCTCTGACCCAACGTCCAGCGCAATTATTGGCTCTCCAATTCCGGCAAAGCTGCATCTCGTCCTCGCAGCCAAGGCTGACGCGTATGCGCCAGCATCTGTGCATCGCCAGGGCTATCGCCATACGCCATATCCAGTGCAACTGGTTTATCCCCCAGCCAGGCCTGAAGACGATTTACTTTTTCCTGCCCCCAACAATTAGCACTGGCCATTCCCACACAGCCTTTTTGCTCATCGAAGGCCAGCTCTGTTGCCAGCACCTGCACCATGCCCTGAGCCTTAGCCCAGGCTTGCAAATAAATAGACGGCGAGGCACTGACCAGTAGCACCGTATCGCCCCGTTCTCGGTGAGCACGGATTCGTTCCATCATTTCAGGACGGACAATCTGCGGCACATAGTCCCGCACATACGTGTCGGCCAAAGCCTGAACCTGCTCCCGGTTCAATCCACCCAAGGCACTACGCAAAAAACGATGCTTGATCGCCTGACGACGCTGCGGGCCGCGATCCCACACCAACACGCGGGGCACGCAGGCTAGATAAGCACGAATACAGACCGGCCAGCCCCGCATGCGGCGTATAAAGTCCTGTAAGCTGTCCCGATCTGTAATCGTGCCATCAAAATCAAATGCGACCAGCACAGATACCCCTTTGGTGTTTGGAAAACAGGCTAGTGTAAAGGGGAACCCCCGCCCTTCCCAAGTCCGGCCTTATAAAGCCCAGCCACCCAGGTAGAAAACTGCCAACGCCAGTGCAATCAAAACCGTGCCTACATTCAAGCGGCGCAGCTCGCCGGAGAACAGGCGGCCCAGCACCAAGGTACAAAAACCCAGCATGATGCCCGTGACAATATTGACGGTCAGCACGATAAACACGGCACACACCAAACCGGCCATGGTATCGACCGTATCATCGGTATTGAGATGACGCACGCCCCCCAGCATCAACAAGCCCACGTACATCAAGGCTGGCGCCGTTGCGTAGGAAGGAACCAGACCGGCCAAAGGCGACAGGAAGATCAGCATCAGAAAACCCAGGCCCACCACCACGGCCGTCAGACCGGTACGGCCACCTGCTGCCGTCCCCGCTGCGGACTCAATATAAGCGGCAGCAGGCGACGCCCCCAGGCTGGCCGACACCAAAGAACTTAGCGAGTCTGTCGTCAAGGCGCGGCTGCCGTTGATGATTTGGCCGTCCTTGTCCAACTGCCCGGCATTGCCTGCCACCGCCCGGATCGTGCCAGTGGCATCAAACACCGCCGTCATCACCAAGGCCAGAACGCTGGGCAGAACCACGGCATTTAACGCCCCGCCTATATCCATCGCACCGATCAAGGAGTGCTCGCCCAGCAGGCTAGGCATGGCAAACAAGCCGGTAAAGCGCACATTGGGATCGAAGATCAGACCCACCGCCGACAGCCCCAGAATCACCAGCAAAATGCCGCCTGTCACACGACGGCGCTCCAGGCCAAAGATCGCGGCCAGACCCAACACGCTCAGCCATACCGGCATGGACGTAACATCCCCCAAGGCAACCGGCAAACCTGCACCGGTATTACGCGTGACCAAGCCCACTTCATTGGACGCGATCATCAGCAGGAACAGGCCAATCCCGATACCCGTGCCATGCGCGATACCCAAGGGCAAATTGCGCAGGATCCAGGTGCGAATCCCGGTGGCGGAAATCAGGGTAAAGATCAGCCCCATCAGGAACACGGCCCCTAAGGCGACAGCCGGACTGAGTTGCTGGCCCAGCACCAGATCAAAGGCCAAAAATGCCGTCAAAGACAAGGCACAGCCCACGGCAATCGGCAGATTCGCCCACAGCCCCATCAGCAAAGAACCAAAGGCACTGGTCAGACACACGGCCACAAAAACCGACGAGGTATCAAAGCCCGCCTTGCCCAGCATGGACGGCACCACAAAGACGGAATACACCATTGCCAGAAACGTGGTCAGCCCTGCCAGAACTTCCTGGCGCAAGGAGCTGCCGCGCTCTGTATAAGCAAAATGTTTTTGCAACCAACCACCCGCAAGTGGCGGGACCAGGGCCTGCTGCCCGGGTCGCAATGCGGATTCTTGCTCAGCCATACTTCATGCTCCTTTATCAGTATTGTGATGTCTGAAACGGTGCGTTGCCGTCATCAGGAATCAGTAATGGACAGTCCCAGCCCCAAGAAGGGCGAGAGGCTTCACACAAACTGAATCAAAGGAAGTACCGAGCAAAGACGAGTCCTGCCCTGCCCGCAACAAAATGCAGACATGGACGAGGAAGAAAAAGGTATACGGGGGTGTCTCCGACCGAACCGAGGCCTTTGCGGCGCTTCTTTTAATCCCGAGAATGGGAAGTGAGGCCCATTCTACGAGCCGTCAAAGACAGGAAAATCACCTCTAGGTAATGAGGGTTATCAATCGCTTGGGTGGCTGGACACAGGCATATAGGCCTGAGTGATGAACTGCTGGCGCAGCGTCTGCCATTGGGATTGCATGTCCTGGGCCTGCTGCTCGTCAGGCCGCAAACGCGCCGGCTCCAACTGCATCAAGGCCAATCCATATTTTGCCGCCGACAGCTCCTGGGCCACACTGGCCGACTGCTGCACGGCCTGAGCCGGGCGCTCCTGCCACAACGCCGCCAAGCCCATCAAGCTATCAGAGGCCTTGGCCAAACGCTGACGCACCGAACCGGCAATACTGACAGGCCAGATTTGGGTAAACATCACGTACATGACCGCATTGCCCAGCAAAATACCGATCACACGATCACGAGCCGAATCCAGATCGAAGCTAGGGCCAAAGCCTTGTAAAGTCACCAGATAAAAGGCAAAGGCAATTTGAATGCCGGCATAGGAAATACGCTCTGGGCCATAAAACACCCAGGCTCCCAGCAAGGAAACCAGGAACACGACGACCATCAGGCCGCCAATATCGAGCAAATGCGGCATCACGAACAGGATGGTGATAAATCCCAGCGCCGCCCCCAGCAAACAGCCCACAATCCGCAAAGCCAGCTTGTGCACAGTTTCCCCGGTAGAACCCAAGGCCGCCACATAGCAGGTAATCATGGCGGTATGAATACCCTGCCAGTCTGCCGCGCTGTAGATCAGATAACACAGCACGGCGGCCGCTGTTGCCTTCAAGGCATGGTGCTGATACACGGGATTGGTGAAGGCATCAGGCACCATGAAAGAGCCATGCTCCGGGTCCGCTTTGCCAATGGACACCGCCCCCGACAAAGCCAGCAAAGCATCTCGTAAGTCTTGTATCGCCAAGGAGCTGGACGCCGGCAGTTCGGGCAGATCATCCATCTGCGGCAAGCGGCCTTGTTCAATATCCTGTGCACTGCGCTCGCAAATCTGGGCAAAAGCGGTGGCCTGCTCATTATCCAGATGCTGATCGCGCACAACGGCCACGGCCAGCAAGGCGCGATAACTGTTCAAAATGGCCTGATCCAGGTCCGCCTGCTCGTGTGTGGGCCGCAAATGAAACAGCCGTATCCAGCCCAGTCGTTTTTGTTGTGCGCTAACGCCCAAGGCCAGCTCGTCCCACAAATCCTGCGTGTCTGCCTGCCCCGTCAAACCCTGAGCCGCCAAACACAAACGCGCTGCCAGCTCACGGCGCAACACCTTGTGCGGATACAAACCAAAGCACAGATTGAAGATCAGCACCAAGCCCATGGGGGCGAAGGTCATCAGCCAGGCATACAGCACCGCACGGGTCGCAATTTCGCCAAAAGGCACATAGCCCAGCAAGGTCAGCACAAAGGCGATCACCAAAGCGATAATGCCGCCCAAAGGGCCCAGCTTGCTGGCTACCCCTAAAAACAGCAGCACAAAGGACGTCAGCACCATGGCCAGCAAACGCCAGGCCGGATACTGAATCGTGACCTGGATCAGTGGTATCAGCAGCAGCACCACCAGAGACACCAGCACCACCAGGGCCAACGCCAGTACCGAGCTTTCCCCAGCGTCGGACTTCATCACAAAGAAGATGACAAAACAACTGACCGCAGATTCGGGAATGCCGTAATTCATGGCCAGCAGCACCATCAAGGCGCACAGCACGGCCACTCGCCAGCTTTGTGCCAGACGGCCAGGGGTGGGCTGCAAGTCTTGCCAGACCAGCCGAGCCAGCACCGACAAACCGGTCTTAGCAGTTGCCATCGCGATGAATAATCGTGGTGGCCGAAGCCCCCATACGCATCAAGTCCTCGGGCGGGGCATCCAGACGGATACGCACCGGAAAACGTTGTGCTACCCGCACCCAGTTCATGGATTTTTGAATATACGGCAGACTGCGCGGTAGATTGATCTGTTCCTGGCTGCTGACGCCCCAACCAATTTCCTCCACCTTGCCCGAGAGCTTGCGCGAAGGATCAGACAGCACATACACGGTGGCGCACGTGCCCGGTTTGATCTCTTTCAGATCCGTTTCCCGGTACATGCCCGTCACATACCAGGAGTCCGTATCCAGCAAGGTAAAGACAGACGTGCCCGGCAGCAGATGCTCCCCCGACCCGATACGCAAACCCACGATACGACCATTGTGGGGTGCCTTCACCTGGGTATGCTCCAGATCCCGCTGGGCCATCGCCAGCCCTGCTTGACGCGCCTGCACCATCGCTTCTTCTGCTTGCGTGTTACCGACCAGCGCCTGAGCCGCACCCGATTGCTCGGTGGCCTGTTTCAAGGTGACTTGCGCATCGCGCAACAAGGTATTGGCCTCATCCAATTGCTGTTGGGACACATAGCCCTTGGCCGCCAGATTGGCCAAACGGCGCTGGCTTTGAGCAGCCATCGCCAAATTGGTTTTTGCACGCGTAATCTGATCATCCGCAATCACAGCGTTATGCCCTTCTGCACGCACGGCACGCTGTTTCATGTCCAGCGTCGCCTGAGCCAGCGCCAGTTCAGCCTGGGCTTGCTCCAGACGCAACTGATAAAACACCGGGTCCACGGTAAAGAGCAATTCATCGCGGTGAACGAACTGGCCGTCACGCACCACCATGCGCTCAATTCGCCCTGGCAAGGAGCTGGAGATATGCACGACATCGGCACCCACCACCGCATCTTCGGACAAGGGGTTGTTGGCAGATCGCTGCCAATACCACCAGGCCAAGACAAGGGCGGCGACAACAATCAGCACACTCAGCAGGCGGGCAGCGCCTTTACGGGAAGAAGATTTCTGTGCCTGGGTCATGGCTCAGTCACTCGAAAAAAAGAAGAAGTGCGGCAAAGGTCAGGGCTAGCGTCAGGCAGGCATAGACAGGCAAACGCATGGGCAGGGCATCATCCACACCTGCGCGAATCAGCACCCAACGAATCAGTAAAGTCAGTAGCAAGGCGCCCAACACGCACACCAGCCAGGCAGGAAAGTAAGAGCCCGCCAGAGAGACCGACGGTGCAAGAGAACATCCCCCCAGCAAGGGCAAGGCGGCCAGAGCGGCTATTAGCGCACGCATGCGTGGCATCTCCCGATTGTTTTTAATACGATCTGCATAGGCTGCCCTGATCGCTGCGAAGAATTGTACCTGAGCCCTTTCAAACCCATTCCATTTATTCCTGCCCAATTAGATCCCTGTGTACCTCGCATTTTTACGCGTATAGTGACCAACCATTTTCTGCTAGGGTCTCAATGACAGCCATCATGTATGCCGAGTTGCTATGGACGAGGTAAGGCCGTTTACACTTTAGCCCGTACACACCAAATATCCGATGAAAATGCTCGCGAACGGGTCCGCTTGTTAGACCTGGTCGAATTGCATATGTCTTAAGTCCGCCCTCCTTCTTTCATGCTTTTTTGATTTTTCAGGACGCCATGCAGACTCACTCTTACCTGGGACAGTCCCCTGCCCTGCGCCAGCAACGCCAGGCCTATCGCCACGGTGTACCAGCCTGCGTTTGCGCGCACCCTTCCATCCCCTTCATTCACACGCGTTTAAGCGCCTCGGCCAGTTTTGCACCAAACGCGGCTCCCGCAGACCTGGCCTTTCAATCCGATAATGCACTGGATCAAAAGCCCATCGCCCTGGCTCCCAAACTGATTCTGAGCAATCTGCGCCTGTTTGATGGTGAAACAACTGAGCTGAAAAAAGGACTGGCCGTCCAGATTGACCAGGGTCGCATTACCGCTGTCATGCCCATTGCCAAGATTCCGGCCGACGCCACGGTCATGGACTGCCAGAACAAAGTCCTGATGCCCGGCCTGATCGATGCCCACTGGCATAGTTTGTTGTGCGCTGTCGACCAGATGACGGCCATGATGGCTGATCCAGCCGACCTGCATTTGATTGCCAGCAAAGAAGCCGAGCGCACCTTGCTGCGCGGCTTTACCACGGTTCGTGATGCCGGTGGCCCCAGCTTCTCTTTGAAGCGCGGTATTGATATGGGTTTGCTGCATGGCCCGCGCATCTATCCCAGTGGTGCCATGATTGCGCAAACGGGCGGCCACGCGGACTTCCGGATGCGCTACGAAGTCCCACGCGCCGAGGGCGAGCTAAGCCACACGGAACGAGCCGGTGTCACCTGCATTGCCGATGGAGCCGATCAAGTTCTGCGCCGCGCTCGTGAGCAACTCATGCTCGGCGCCAGCCAGATCAAGCTGATGGCCGGGGGCGGTGTTACCTCCTTGTACGATCCGCTGGAAGGGCTGCAATTTAGCGATGCAGAACTGCGCGCCGCCGTGGGCGCCGCTAGCGACTGGGGGACTTACGTGATGGTGCACGTGTATTGCGCCCGTGGCATCCAACGTGCCATCAAGGCAGGCGTGAAATCCATCGAACACGGCCAGCTTGCGGACGAGGAAACCGCTCGCATGATGGCAGGCGAAGGCGTGTGGTGGAGCCTGCAACCCTTTTTGGCTGATGAAGATGCCAACGTTCAGCACGACCCGCGCAGCAAAGCCAAGCAGCAACAAGTGGCCGTGGGCACCGTGCGTGCCTACGAGCTGGCAGACAAGTACCAGATCCAGACCGCCTGGGGCACCGACATTCTGTTCACCCCCGCCCACCTGCCCCACCAGGGCCGCATGCTGTCCAAGCTGACCCGTTTTTACGATCCGCTCAAAGTGCTGAAAATGGCCACCGGCGACAATGGCCGACTGCTACAACTGTCGGGCTTGCGACAAGCCTATGACGGCGAATTGGGCGTAATCCGCCCCGGTGCTTTGGCGGACTTGCTGCTGATCGATGGTGAACCCGAGCAAAGCCTGAGCTTTCTGGAGCAGCCCGAGCAGAACCTGCTGCTGATCATCAAGGACGGCAAGCTATACAAGAACGCTCTACCCGCCTGACCCCCATCCTCTAGGAATGTCCATGCCAAACGAATTGATGCAGTTGTTCAAATTGATCGGTCTGGGGCTGGCGTTTTTGCTGCCCATGGCCAATCCCTTGACCTCCATGGTGATGTACCTGTCTCTGGGCGAAACCCTGAGCGCGCAAGAAAAGAAGCAGCAACTGCGCCAAGCGACGTTGTATGTCATTCTTGCTTTGCTGATTACCTATTACGCAGGTTTGTGGATCACCTCGGCCCTGGGCATCTCCATGGTGGATATGCGTATCGCAGGCGGGCTGATTGTGGCCTATATCGGCTTTCGCATGCTGTTCCCCCCGTCTGTCAGCGAGGTCGTCTCCAAAGCAGCGGATCAAAATACGGCCGCCCACGACAATATCGCGTTTGTCCCACTGACCTTGCCCTCTACCGTGGGCCCCGGCACCATGGCTCTGGTCATTAGTGCTTCCTCCAAAATGGCAGGCATGCGCGAACACTATGCTGAATGGGTGTTGGTGGCAACGCCCCTTATTCTGGCCCTGCTGATCGGCTTGATCTTCTTCATTTGCCTGCGCTCCTCGCTGAGCATCGTGCGCGTGATCGGACATAATGGCGTCGATGCCATCTCACGCATCATGGGTTTTTTGCTGGTTTGCATGGCGGTACAGCTCGTTCTGGAAGGCGGACAGCAGTATGCTGCTACGCTGCTGACTCATTCTGCCGCGTCCTGAATTTATGTCTATGTCTTGTGCTCCTGCAGTGCGTCTTACCTTGGCAGTCATGGCTGCCCTTACGCTGGCCGCTTGCGCTGCGCCCGATCGTAAGTCCATGACCCAGTCCCTACCCGAGCAGGATGCGCCGCAGCCACCCCGCCTGACATTGGCCGAGTACAGCGGCCCCGATCAAAGCCAGCCCGCTCCCCATGTGCGGGCCAATCATGAATACAGCCTGCCTGAACTGATCGACCTGGCCCAACGCCTGAACCCCAGCACCCGCATTGCCTGGGGTGAGGCTCAACAAGCAGCCCAAGCCGCCGGCATGGTAGAAAGCACCTACCTGCCCTTGATCTCTGCCAGTGTCGTGGGCGGCTATATGCGCAGCGACCGCGACAGCAGCGTACATATTCTAGGCAGAGAGGTCGATGTGGACTACGACACGCATTTAAGCGGAGCCGTCCCGTCCCTGACCTTGAAATGGTTGCTCTTTGACTTTGGCAAACGCGCTGCCTTGCAAGAGGCCGCCGACAAGCTGGCCATGGCCAGCCGCATTACTTTCAGTGGCGTGCATCAAGCCGTGATTGCCGAGGTGTCCATCAGTTACTTCAACTACAACTCGGCCCGCCAGCGGGCACAAATCTCGGCTCAGGGCCTGAAAAATGCCGCCCTGATTGAAGACATCGCCCTGGAGCGACAACGCAATGGGCTGGGTACCCAGATTGAAGTGGCTCAGGCACGGCAACTAAAAGCCCAAGCCCGTCTGCACCATGTCAACGCCAGCACCCTGGCACGTCAGTCTTACCAAACCTTGCTGGGTGCGATTGGCCTGTCCCCCGACACAGAGCTGAACGTGGCCGACAGTACCGCCCGTCCCCTGCCCGATGAACTGGACATCCCCGGTAATGACACGCTGAAAAAAGCCATCGCCCAGCGGCCCGATGTGCAGGCCCTGCAAGCGGCCCATCAGGCCAGTCTGGCCGGTATAGATTCCGCCGAAGCCAGTTTCATGCCCAAGCTGGCCTTGATGGGTTTTATCTCCAAACGCATGGGTTCCTTAAGCGTAGGCAGCCTGCCCGAAGTCAGCCCGCAATCCTCCTCCCGAGGCGCCGTGCTGGCACTCAGTATTCCGCTCTACGATGCCGGACTACGCAACAAACAGGTACGTGAAGCCCAACTACGCGCTGACACTGCTCGCGAGCGCGTCGCCAAAACCGAGCAGGACGCCTACAAGCAAATGATCATCGCCGCCGATGCGCTGCGAGCGGCACTGGAATCTCACCAAGCCGCCACCAGCCTGGTCGAAGCGGCCCAGATCACCTACCAAGGTGCGCTGGAGTCCTATAAGGAAGGTCTGACCGGCATGACCTTGCTGACCGAAGCACACACGGGCTTGTTGGGAGCCCAAGAAGCCCAAACTGCCGCCCACACAGCCGGTTTGCTTGGCTCTGTGAATCTGGCTTTTGCTATGGGGGAACTCAATCAGGCTCCCAAACAGCCCTGAGCACGACGGACTACGCAATCTCGCAATCACAGCTCCAGATTCCTCTCGCCCTGTTTCGCTCTCCCCCGCTTACAAGTGCATCAGCTCGCCTTGTTCAACTTATGCGATCACACGCAGTGTAAAAGCCAGGCTGTAATCGCGTTGGCCAGGCCGGATTCCTTATCCTAATTGACGCTCCGTCGATAGAGGGAAAAAGTGTCAACGGAATTCAGGACGAGTCATCCACCATAAAAAAGGGAGCCACTCAGGGCTCCCTTTTATTGATGCGATTGCCAGGGCAACTTACTGTTCTTCAATCGCGTCCAGCGCCTTGGCCAAACGCTCCACCGAGCGTTCCAGATTGTTCAGCTTGTCCAGGCCAAACAGACCAATTCGGAAGGTCTTGAAATCAGCAGGCTCATCACATTGCAAAGGCACGCCCGAGGCGGCTTGCAAGCCCGCCTTGGCAAACTTCGCAGCCGAATGAATCCCGTCGTCCGTGGTGTAACACACCACCACGCCCGGCGCTTCAAAGCCCGGTGCGGCCACGCTGCGGAAACCATGTTCGCTCAGCAAGGCACGCACCTTGCGGCCCAGCTCCAATTGACGATTACGGATCCAGTCAAAACCCAAGGCTTCTGTCTCGGCCATCGCTTCTTGCAGCACCTTCAAGGAATCGGTTGGCAGGGTCGCGTGGTAAGCATGCGCCCCATTCTCATACGTTTCCATGATCTGCAGCCACTTGCGCAGATCGCAGGCAAAGCTGGTGCTGGTCGTGGTTTCAATGTGCTGGCGAGCACGCTCACTTAGCATCACCAAGCCGCAACATGCCGAACCGGTCCACCCTTTTTGTGGAGCACTGATCAGCACGTCCACGCCCACCTCCTTCATATCCACCCACACGGTGCCCGATGCAATACAGTCCAGCACAAACAGGCCACCCACCGCATGCACGGCATCCGCCACCTGACGCATATAGTCATCGGGCAACATAATGCCGGAAGCGGTTTCCACATGCGGGGCAAAGACCAAGTCCGGTTTTTCAGCCTGAATCGCAGCGACCACTTCTTCGATAGGAGCAGGCGCATAAGCAGCCTGCTTGCCTTGCTCAATCGGGCGGGCCTTCAGAACCGTGGTGCTGGCAGGGATGGAACCCATGTCAAAAATCTGAGTCCAGCGGTAGCTGAACCAGCCATTGCGTATCACCAAGCACTTGCGGTCCGTTGCAAACTGACGGGCTACCGCTTCCATACCAAACGAGCCACTGCCCGGCACCACAATAGCCGAATGCGCCTGATAGACCTGCTTGAGCGTGCGAGAGATTTCGCGCATCACTTCCTGGAAGGTCTTGGACATATGGTTCAAGGCACGGTCGGTGTAGACCACCGAATATTCAAGCAGGCCGTCCGGATCAACGGGGGTGCTGGTTTGAGACATGAAAACCTCGGAATTCAAAGGGAGAAGATATCAAGATCGACCGATTTTAGACCAAGCCGCTCTGTACGGGCAGCTTGCCCCCAAGACCCTGCCAGTCAGAGGAAAGTACACAGACAGCTTGAATAAGAAAATCTGAATGAGAATTATTGTTATTATTCACTATTCTTTTTTCTGCCTGCTCTGCTAAGTCGCTCCATGTCTCACCCTTCACGTCCCAGAAAAGCCTGGCTCGCCTCGTATAGCGAGCTGTTTGGCCTATGGCGGCGCAAGGCCGAGAGCCGGGAAGATGCGGAAGATGCCATGCACGACACCGTAGTAGGCATGCTGGAAAACAACACCGCCTTGATCGACAACCCACGGGCCTATCTGGCACGAGGCACCAGCAACCGTCTGATCAGCCGCCATCGCCACCAAACCGTCCTGACTGTTTTGCCCTTGGACGAACTGAGCGATACCGAGCATCCCCGCCAGGCCGGAGCCGACAGCCACGCCCAATTTGAACAACTGGCCGACGCTCTGGTGAGCGCGCTGGCCGACTTGCCCCCTAAATGCCGAGAGGTCTACATCAAACACCGCCTGGAGGGCTGGACCCATACTGAAATTGCCCAGGACATGGCGCTTTCCCGCAGCATGGTGGAAAAATACATGACTCGTGCCTTGCGTCACATCCATGAACGACTGCACCATTACGTACCTGACTGACGCCATGTCGTACACAAAGCCCGCGCAATGACCCGCCCCTCTTTTTCCGACGAACTGGATCACCCCAGCGATGCCGCGCATTGGTTCGCCCGACTGCAATCGGGGCAAGCCAATGAACAGGATCACCAGGCATTTCACGCTTGGCTGGATGCCGATCCAGTCAACAAGCGTCGCTACCGCGAGGTGGAATACCTGTGGCGCGCCACCCAAGCCGTCCCGGATGAACGCCTGCGCAGCTTGCTACCCCATTCCCCTGGCCTTGTCCCGTCTCCCAAACGCCGCTACCTGACACTGGGTTTGGGCGCACTCGGCGTGCTGGCCCTGTCCGCTGGTGCCATCCATCAATCAGGCTGGTTCAGACCGGTAGAAGAAACGATGCAATGGCTTACCGCCAAAGGTGAGCGTCAACAAATCACCTTGCCTGATGGCTCTGTCATGGACTTGAATACCGACACCATTGCCCAGGCCCGTGTCTCTGCATCCAAGCGGGAAATCGAACTGCTCCAAGGCGAAGCTTTTTTTACCGTCCAGCACGACCAGACGCTGCCCTTTATCGTGCGTACCGACTTGGGCACCGTAACCGTCACCGGCACCCGCTTCAATGTGCGGCGGCTGGCAGACAGCCTGCAAGTCAGTGTTCAATCCGGTTCGGTCAAGGTGCAGTCCGGCCCTTGGTGGCGTCGTCAAGAACGCCTTTTGGGTGCGCAGCAACAAGTGCTGTTGCGCCAAGGTGCAGAGCCAGGCCACGTACTCACTACCGACGTGGAAAGCCTGACAGCCTGGCAGCGCGGCAAGATCATTTTCAAGAACACACCGTTGGAAGTGCTTGTACAAGAAATGGCTCGCTACCTACCCCAGCCTTTGACTTTGGACGCCCCTGCCCTGCGCCAGCACCGTGTTTCCGGCATTTTCGATATCGATCACCCCGAAACAGTGCTCAAAGCACTACCCGCTATTGCTCCAGTCCACATTCACCGCGACGCCTCAGGCGTGCAGCGCATCGTGGCACGCTAAAACAAGCCTCTCAGGGCCTGTTACAAAATAGTCATGATTCTCATTCCGGTACTTGGGTGCTTTGTGCGTCTAGGTAGGTGAAGGCGGCCATCCCCTGGAGGGCAGCCCCCTGAGTCCCTTTGGCCAAAGGCTGAGCGCGTCTATCGCGCGAGATATATTTTCATTGGAAAACGTAGGATCGTGAGCCCCTTTACCCCACGTCGTCGCCACTCGCCCCTTTTGCGGGCGAACTTGAGTGCCTTGACCATAAGCGTGAGTCTGGCCTTTAGCCTAGCCCCTTTTGCTGTGCAGGCCCAACACACTGTTTCTCTTCAAATCCCTGCCCAGCCTTTGGGCGATGCCCTACTGAAACTGGGCGAGCAGACCGCTTTGCAGATCTTTTTCTCTCAGGATGTGGTTGCTGGCCGTCAAGCCCCGGCCGTATCGGGCCGTCTGGCACCTGAGCAAGCTTTGCGCCAGTTGCTCGACGGCAGTGGCATCAACTACACCCGAGACGGCAACACGATCACCTTGTCAGCCGGTGTCACTCAGTTGACGCCGGTCACGATACGCCGTGCCCCCACAGACACTGCCGACAGCTACGTCGCACTGAGCAGCCGTGGTGGCAAGCTAGACGTGCCCTTGATCGAAACCCCACGTTCGGTCTCCATCGTCACGCAAAAGCAGTTAAAGATTCTGGCCCCACAAAGTATTGAGCGTGCCCTGGCTTACACCCCTGGCGTTCAGACTGACGTATCCGGCTCGGGGGACCTACGCATGAGTGGCGCAGTGATACGTGGCTTTAGTGACGGCAGTGCCTACTACAAGGACGGTTTGAAGCAGCTCTCGGCGGGCACCTATGGTTCCTGGAACGATGACATGGACAGCCTGGACAGCATCGAAGTGCTGAAAGGCCCGGCCTCGGTGCTGTATGGACAAGGACGCCCCGGCGGTGTGGTCAATGTGGTGTCCAAGCGCCCCACAGCCGAACACGTCAACAGTCTGGGCCTGGGCTATGGCAGCTACCAGCGCCGTCAATTGACGGCGGATATCGGTGGAACCTTGAATGACGGCCAGTCCTTGCTGTATCGCCTGAACCTGTCCGGGCGCAAAAGCCATGGACGCACCATAGACTCACGCGACGATCGTGTCTCGGTGTCCCCCTCCCTGCTGTGGAAACTGTCCGACCGTACTAGCCTGACGCTTTTAGGCTCTTACTCGCGCGAACGCGGTACCCCCAAGTCCTGGTGGCCCAATCTGTTTTATTATCCCGAAGTGACCGACCTGCCGCTCAAACGCACCGCCGGGGATCCGGCGTTTGACTACTTCAACCGCGACACCAAGTCCATAGGCTACGCTCTGGAGCATGACACCGAAAGCGGCTGGCGCTGGCGTCAGAACCTGCGCTATTCGGAAATCGACATTGATTACCGCCATATCTACGCCATGGCTGTTCTGGCAGACCAGCGCAGCATCTCCCGAGCCAGCCTGGCCCAGGAAACCAAAGGTCGTACCTTCACCGTAGACAGCCGGGTCGGCAAGGACTTTAACTGGGGGCCACTGGAGCACACATTGGAATTGGGCGTGGACTATCTGCGCTACAAAGAAAACGACGGTTTGGGCTTTGGCTGGAACGTGCCGGATCTGGATATGCTCGACCCGGTATACGGGCTATCCATTGCGCCGCCCGAACTGGATTACTCCGAGCGCGATCTGAAGCAAACCGGCATTTACATGCTGAACCAGTTGAAATGGGACAAGTGGGTCGCCAATGTCAGCTTGCGCCACGACACTGCTCGCACTGTACAAAGCAGTGCGACGCAGCCTCGCATGACGGACCGCGCCACCACCGGCAGTGCGGGTTTGCTGTATCTGTTCGACAATGGTGTAGCTCCGTACATTAGCTATTCCACCGCCTTTGATCCGACCACAGGGCGAGCCGCAAATGGCACGGCGTTCAAGCCCCGCGAGGGCAAGCAGTACGAAGCCGGTGTGAAATACCAGCCACCGGGTACCGATGCCCTGATTACCGCTGCGGTGTTTGATGTGCGCCAGACCAATGTCACCACACCCGATCCGAACTTCCCGCGCTTTAGCGTACAGACAGGCGAAGTACGATCCACGGGGATTGAACTGGAAGCCAAACTGCCCATTACGTCTGAGCTAAACCTGATGGCAGGCTATACCTATCTGGACCCACGGACCACGAAAAGCGAGCGTCCGGCGGAGATTGATCGGCAGACATTACAGACCGCACGTCAGACCGCCAGCCTGTGGTTGGACTATCGGCCCCAGCAGATTCAGGGTTTGATGGTAGGGGCGGGTGTACGGTATCGGGGCAAGTCGCCCAATGATGTACGGCCCGATGGCAGTCTGAACGACAACCCCTCTTTCACCTTGGCAGATATGGCGGTGGCCTATGAGACCTCCCGCTATCGGGTGGCCTTGAACGTCAACAATGTATTCAACAAGAAGTACTACACCGGCCAGTTCCGGGGCATGGAGCGCGAGGTGATGTTGAACATGAATCTGTATTGGTAAGGCTGTTGCTGGACATGGGCCTGTCTTGCCTGGCAAGCACGACTTGCTCTGACTAAGAGCAGCGGCAGGCCGCGTCTTTCTTGACTCGGTCTGCCACTCTGAGTACCGTGATGAGCACGTTTCACCTAGTCTGGGTCTCATCATCATGCAGGTAGCACGCTTTAGTCAGAACACCCTGGGACGCGATATTGCGGTTGGCGATATTCACGGTTGCTTCACCAAGCTGCACGCCTCTTTAAAGCGGATTCGCTTTGATCCGTCCAAGGATCGGCTTTTTTCGGTGGGAGATCTGGTGGATCGCGGCCCGGAGTCGCACCATGTTCTGGGGTGGTTGGACCTGCCCTGGTTTCATGCAATTTGTGGCAATCACGAACAACTGACCTGGCGGCGCGCGGTTGGGCAAGCTATTCAAGAGGTTGATCACCGTGTGCATGGCGGGCTCTGGCTGGATGATTGCACTCCGGACGAACAATCCATTATTGCGCAGCGTCTGCAAGCCCTGCCTTTAGCAATGGAAATTGAAACGCCATTGGGTTTGGTGGGGATGGTCCATGCCGACTTTCCCTACGATGATTGGCAACACATCCATACCGAGAGTTTTGATGCCCATGACCGCCATGTCTGTATGTGGTCCAGGGACCGCTATGTGACTGGCTACGATGGCATGGTCAATGGCCTCCGGGCCTTAGTACATGGACACCAGACAACGCACAAGATGCGGCAATTGGGGAATGTGTTTTTCATTGATACCGGCGGGTGGCTGGATCATGGGCATTTCACCTTGCTGGATTTGAAGCGTTTGGTGGCTTTGTAGGTGCTTTTGTTTTCGATTACGGATTGTGAGTGCAAGATTAGTCTCTGGGGAAACGCTGTTTCGGTCCTGCTGAGGTGTCGGGGCTGAGCACTGGCCGGCGCTACGCACCGGCAAGGAGCCAAGCCCAGAGGACGGCCCCTCGGTCCAGACTGGCGTTTTCACGAAGCACTATCTAAACAAGCAGCCTCTACGTTTTTTGTCTCCATACACAGCAAACCTCCAGCTCAACACACAAACAGTCTGGCCCCCAGCAACCAAGAAACCGAAGAAGAAGAAGAAGAAGAAGAAGAAGAAGAAGAAGAAGAAGAAGAAGAAGCCAAAACAAAACCGCCTCAGTTCCCAAAAGAAACTGAGGCGGTCTCACCGTCAGACAAACAGCCAACAGGCCAAAGGCTTACTTCTCCACGCCTCCACCCAAAATCACGCCGTTCACTTCCTTGCCGTAGTAACTTTCCTCGCCATCGTGAAACTCTGCACGCGCTTGCTCAACCGTCCCCTTCTGACGGGCATCCTTGGGACGCTCATGACTATTGATATACGCCGCTACGTCCCACGCATCCTGATCGGACAAGGAGAACGGTTTACCCAAAGGCATATTGGCCTTGATAAAACCGGCAGCCGTATCAATCCGTGCCATCCCCGCTCCCCAGTTGTAGGAGTTGGCCCCCCACAAGGGCGGGAACACCACACCACTTTCGGCATCCTTCTGTCCCTGACCGTCCACCGCGTGACACAACACACAGTTGTTGGTGTAAACCTCTTTACCCCGCGCGACGTCATAGCCCAGCTCGGTCTTTTTAAGTTTGGGAAAACCAGCACCCGGCAGCTTCTGCCCCGTCGGCGCCCCATCGGACATCCAGTACATATAAGTCATCAGGTCACGATACACATCACTGCCAGCGGGCGGCGCAACACCCGAAGGCGAAGCTTGGGCGTTCATCGAATACGTGAAACAGCCCATGATGCGATCTTCCAGGGTACTGATGGCCTTGGTCTTGGAGCGATACGCCGGGTAACGAATATACGCGCCCCACATGGGTGCCGAGTGCTCACGGCGTCCCGCATCCAGGTGGCAGTTCACACAGGCCAGGGTGTTGCCCACGTGATCCGACACGGTCGTGGAGGTTTCCATAAAAATAGTGCGACCGCGACGAACCGCTTCACCATAAGGGGTATCCGGAATGCTGCTCTCTGCAGGGGGCAGGTAATACCCATCTGCCCCCACCGGCAGCCCGGCGGTCACCGCTAACTTATCCTTGCTTTGGGTCTTGCGATCCGCTTCCATCGCCGCACGACTATAGGTAGCCTCACCCAGTTGAGAGGTTCCCTCATCGGGCGATCCCAGCGAAAACGACAGCCAGCCCTTGGCATTCAAGCCATAGCCAATTGCAAAAAGCAGCACACCAATGCCGGCCCCCCAGGCCAGCCTGCGTCCACCCGACATAGCGGATTTGCTGCGACCATTGTGTTGAGTGTCTTTCATGAAAAGCTCTCTGTTCTGATCTTATTTCGCCTGCTTGCCATCGGCGGGCAGCGAGGCGGCATAGTAGGAAACCGCATACAAGTCCTCGTAGGACAAACGCGAGGCAATATCGTCCATCAGGTTTTGCGGCGAGTTGTGGCGATGCCCGCCCTTCCAGGCCGACAACTGGCTGAACAAATACTCGGCTTGTTGCGCGGCCAAAGGAGGGAAAGAAGCGCCCACACCTTCACCCTGACTACCGTGGCAACTAATGCAGGCTGGCACGTTCTGCTTCCAGTCCCCTTGATGAAACAGGACTTCGCCACGGGCCAGGTTCGCATCCGAACTAGGCACATTAATGAGAGGTGCAGGCAGTGTGGCGTAATAGCTAGCCAGCTCTTTCATATCGTCCGGCTTCAAGCCACGAGCCACATACTGCATGGACTCGTTCAGGCGTGTCCCGTTGGCAAAATCCTCCAGTTGCTTGAGCAGATACGCTTCTGGCATACCGGCCAAACGTGGCGTGATGCCCGCACCTTCACCCGCCTCGCCGTGGCAGGAAGCACAACTCCACACACTGCCCTGCCCGGAATGCACCAGCACAGGGGCATCCTTCAAAGCGGCAATAGCGGGTACCACGGCAGTCCCGCCCGTGTTGGAAACAACAAGGGGGGCGGTCGGTTCATCGGGCGCAGCATGCGGCGCCAGATCGTGCAGGTACAGGCCCACACCTGCCAAAGCCAAGGCAAACAGCACAGCCAGCAGAAAAATCGGAATGGGGCGAGGCGGCTCCCAGGGCTCGAAAGTGGGGTCGATGTTCTCGACCTGAGGCGAACTAGAAACTTTTTTCATTGTCATGACTTGTCCTATTTAGCGCCCGAGTCCGTCGAGACTTCAGCGGGGCGACGATCGTAGCCTCGATCGCGTTTATCCAGTTCCTGAGCCGTGGTCGCATAGGTGCGATCCAGCGCCAACAGATACGCCACCAAATCCAGGGCCTCCTTACGGGCAACCACGTGTTTGCCCGCAGGCTGCAAGGATTCCGGTAAACGCACGACCACGTCACCTTCAGCCAGTTGATCTTTCAGCTCGAACATATAGGGGTAGGACGGCATCAGGCTCCAGTCAAAAATCGCACGTGGCTGATACAAATGGGTCAAATGCCAGTCACGGCTTTTCATGCGCGCCCCCACGTTGAACAGGTCCGGACCAGTACGCATGGTGCCCAGCAAGTGAGGCGAGTCGTAGAAGTAATCGCCCGGAGTGGACGCACGGCCCCAGCCATGTGAGGTGTCAAACAAAGTTTGACCCGTGGAGCGTGGCTGCTGGCTGTGGCAGTACAAACAGCCGTTGGCCACGTACGCCTCACGTCCCAACAACTGCTGAGCGGTATAAGGTTTCAGCGGCTCGGGTGGTTCCGAGGTACGCAGTTGCCAGGCTGGCAGAATCACCAGCATCAAGGTCGCCAACAGCAACACGCCAATGGCCCCGATCAGTAAAGGTAAGAGTCGATTCATGACGCATCTGCCTGAGCAAGAGTAGGAGTCGCATTAACAGCGGAGTCTTTGCGCAACAAGAGCAAGGCAAAGTGAGCCGCAAAAATGAAGTGGCCCAAGGTCATCATGGTGCCGCCAATGGAGCGGGCTTCCAGATACGGAACCATCTTGCGAGTGATCTCGCCAAAGCTTGAACCAGGGTCCATCAAGCCCATGCCCTGCACCACACCGGCAATGCTCAGGGCCAGCACGTAAATCGTGAAGCCTGCGGTCACCAGCCAGAAATGGGTTTTGATCAGGGCCGGAAAGGGCCAGCGACGTCCCAGAATGTGCGGCATCATGTAATACAGCGTGCCGAACATCACCATGGACACAAAGCCGTAGGCACCCAGGTGGGCGTGACCGACGGTGTAATGCGTAAAGTGCGTGACCGAATTCACCGAGCGAATCGCTTCCAGCGAACCCTGGAAGGAGGACAAGGTGTACATCAGCGCACCAATCCACACGAAACGCAGGGCCATGGATTGCTTGAAGGCCCACAGGTTCTGCGCAACGGTCACGTGCTGGTTAATCGCCACGGCAATCACCGGCACAAACATCATGATGCTGTGTACTACGGACAAGGTAACAGCCCAGGTTGGCACCGGTCCGCCCATCAAGTGGTGAATACCGACCTGGCTATAGAACAGCGCCAGACTCCAGAAACCCAGCAAGGACACGTTGTAGGAATACACGGGTTTGCCGATGATTTTGGGGATGATGTAGTAAGCCGCGCCCACACCCATAGGCGTCAACCACAGACCCAACACGTTGTGAGCAAACCACCAGTTCACCGTTGCCTGCTGGGCACCGATATGCAGACCAGGGATGTTGGACACCAGAAACAGAAAGGGAAACCAGACCATGCCGGCCAGGAAGTACCAGCCTGACACGTAGATGTGACGCGACTTGCGGTTCGCTGCGGTCTCAATCGCAGGCCAGGCCAGGAAAAAGCCCCCTACCGCCAGCAAAATGTCGATCTGCCAGGGAAATTCCAGCCACTCGATCCCGTCAGACCAACCATTGGCCACGGCAATCGTGCCACCCAATACGCCCAGGGTCCACAGCGCGGCGCCAAAATACACCATATTGGGGCGACGCAAAGGCGTATGAAAAATACGCGGCAACAGCCACAGGGCCACACCAATCCCGGTCACCGACAGCCAGCCATAGGCCACGATGTTCAGGTGCAAGGTCCGCGCACGGCCAAAGGTCACTTGGGCCACATCGGCCAACCAGTCGGGCCAATGCAGTTTCAACGACGCCATCACACCAAACACCGAACCGATCAGCAGCCAGGTAATCCCGACGGTAACCAGCAGCAGAACCGGCCCCCGACCACTGCGGTCAATACCCGCGCGTAAAACGTCAAAGCGATGCGTCTGTGCTTCGTTCTCCCCCCCAAAGGAAGCACTATCATCCGGCTGCCCAAGCTCACCTTTCATGAAGATGGTCTCGGCTTCGTTCTTCCCAACGAAAATCAGCTTGTTTGCTACGGCCCAGACAAGAATGCCCAGTGCCACCAAAGAGGCGACAAAACTGGTCGCCAGTAATATTCCTAATATAGGAGTCATGTGAGTTAATACCCGATATCTGTCATGCGGCTAAGCCTAAAGAAACGTCATTGCCCAAGCCGGTTTTATTAAAAAAGTAAGTACCGAGATACAAATGCAATGCAATCTCCTTCACAGTAGAGGATCAGGATTAAGGCCAAATTAAGAGAATTTCTCCTCTCGCCCCTACCTTCAAGACTGCTAACATGAACGCCGAAATGTAATAAAAATCAGGCTTTACCTGCACAAGCCGCATTCGCTACAGGGGGAGAGAATGCACGTTTTACTTGTTGAAGATGATGCGCTTGTCGCCAGCGGAATTGTGGCGGGCCTGCGACTGCACGGACTGACCGTGGACCACGTGGACACAGCCAGCCTGGCCGACACCGCCTTGCTGTCTTCGCACTTTGATGTCTGTATTCTGGATCTGGGCTTGCCCGATCAGGACGGGCTGACGCTGCTGCGCCGCTGGCGCGACCAAGGCCGCAAATTGCCCATTCTGATTCTGACGGCCCGCGATGCCCTGCATCATCGGGTCGAAGGACTGCTGGGCGGGGGCGATGATTACGTCATCAAACCTTTTGACCTGGACGAATTGCTGGCCCGTCTGCATGTCTTGACACGACGAGTCGCTGGCCATGAAACCGATTGCATTGAATATGGACGGCTCAGTTTCTGTGCCTCCACCGGCCACGTCACACTGGATGGCAGGCCGGTCAACCTGGCGCGCCGCGAACTGTCCTTGCTGCGCGCCTTGCTCAATAAGCCCCACACCATCCTGAGTGCCGAACAGCTATGCAACAGCATCTATGGCTATGACCAGGATCTGGAAAGCAATGCCATCAATGTGCATATCTACCATTTGCGCCGCAAGCTGGGCAGCCATATTGTCCAGACCGTGCGCGGCCTGGGCTACAAACTGGGGCCTGCCGGCTAGGTATTGGACGCCATGAGCTTACGCCTTAGATTGCTGCTGATTATCGGCATTTCCCTGACCGTACTCTGGAGCGCAGTCGCCACCTGGATGCTGATGGATGCGCGTCACTCTTTGCGAGAGGCGCTGGATAGCCGACTGGCCGCATCGGCCCGCATGGTGGCCGGACTGGTCGCCCAGTTCCCGAATTTGCAGGAGCTGGCCCAATCGGCACAGCAACCTTTGGACATCATTGCCCGTGACGGGGTCGCCTGCGAGATCAGCGTGGTGCGCAGCGAAGTGGAAATCCAGGCTGTCAGCCGTACTGCAGGCAGCCCCGACATGTCGCAAGTGGCTTTGGGTTTTGGTACACACGTGCATGGCGGCAAGCGCTGGCGCACTTTTGTATTGCGTGAAGGCCATATCCAGATTGCCGCCGCCGACAGTATCGAGATACGCGAATCGCTAGTGCGGGAAATCATGCTCTCGGCCGGTCTGCCCTTTGTGGTGGCCTTGTTTGGCAGCCTGCTGCTGTTATGGATTGGTATCGGTCACGGCTTGGCCCCACTGGAGCGGATTCGGGATTTGCTGTCGCGCCGCCGCCCAGGTGACGACAGCCCGCTACCCAAAGTCAAAGCCCCGATTGAGCTGCAACCCTTGCTGCGAACCATTGAAGAACTGCTGGAGCGACAACAAGCCGCCATCATGCGCGAGCGCCGCTTTACCGACAGCGCCGCCCACGAGCTACGCACCCCGTTAACAGGCATCAAAACCCATATTCAAGTTGCTCATCTGGCCGCCCAACGCCCTGGAGAGCGCAACACGCTGGATACGGCCTTGAGTCAGGCCGACCAAGGCGTGCAGCAGCTACAGAACATTTTGCAGCGACTGCTGGAGCTGGCTCGACTGGACGGTCAGGGCGCCAGTCAGGAAAGCAGCCAGGCGGACGAGGCCGTGTATGCTGCCTTGCATGCGCTTAAAGCCATTTACGGCGACACCATAGACCAAATCACGCTGGATATACGCAGCAAACCAGGCCCGGTGCAAATTGAAAAATCCCTGCTGACAGTGGCCGTACAGAACCTGATCGACAATGCCTTGCGCTACACCAAAGCGCAGCAGTCCATCAGTCTGCGGATTGAAGCGGGAGAACCGGGTTACTTGCGTATCAGCGTGCTGGATCATGGCCCCGGCTTGAGCGACAGCGAGCGGGATATGGCCATGAACCGTTTTTGGCGCGGTTCGCAGCAGCAGGCGGGGTATGGGCTGGGCTTATCCATCGTGAACGCCATCGCTACCCAGCATGGCGGCACGCTGGAACTGCTGAATCGTCAAGGCGGAGGGCTGGAAGCGCGTCTGACCGTGCCAATCGGTGCGCCAAGGCCGCTCTATAACTAACGTCGCTGTTGCTCCCCAGCATCTGGCCTATTACTTGTGAAGCACGAAACGCTGATTGCTGATTGCTGATTGCTGATTGCTGATTGCTGATTGCTGATTGCTGATTGCTGATTGCTGATTGCTGATTGCCGAGCAGTCTACGGGCACAACGCCCGTTCTAGCCTAGTCAGACATCATCGAACACACCGGCTGAAACCGAGTCAAGCGACAAAAAAAGCCCCCACGCTGCGCCTTCGGCTTGCTGCCCCCCGAGGGGGAGCTTTTGCCTTGGGGCGGCCCGGCGACAAAAAAGGGCCAGTGTCAAGCTATTCGTGCAAATCACGTGAGGCCTGAAACCATATATGGGGCAATAGGTTAGCTCTGTTCCGTGCCGCTTGCAGGGAATGCGGTGTTGTGGGCTGGGAGCCACATGAGAGCCTAGAGAAAGCAAGCCGAGTCGCGTTGTAGCGATGGAGATTGCCAAGGGCTGGCAGGCTTCTTCGGTCATCATAGCCCACTCCATCGACCCCGCTCCAGAATACGGATCGCCGACAACAGGGAGGGTCACAGCCTCCCGTTGCCGGGATCAGACGTTTCAGATACACTGCCACCTTCGAAATCTTTAAAAGGTTTAAAAATGGACCCCCGTGAAAAAGCCAAGATGCTGGCGTATGTGCTGTGGAATGAATTCAATGCCAAGCAAGTGAACATTGCCAAGGTTCTCAACGTATCTGAGCCGACTATCAGCCTTTGGCTCAAGGAGATGAGATTCAGGGCGGAAATTCACAGTCTCAAGCAAGAGCTTGCCGAAGTTCGTCTTATCGCCCAGGGCCTCCAAGCACAAGGGTTGATCGAACACCGGCAAACCTTCGACGTTTTGCAGTAACCGCCGCCGCTGTTCACACATTGTTCTTGCTTCTGCATGGGGAAAAAAACATGTCCGACCCTACTGGAACCGCCAACATCCTCCGCCAATTCACTGCGTACGATCAGCTACGCGAGGATTATTCGCCTGAAGTTGCCAATGCACTTACACAGAAAAGTCTTGCCCGTCACAACGTACATGTGACGACTGACGAAGTCGGTGCATGGCACCGTCTCAACACGGCTGCCGTCAACTCGCAGATGGACATTCTTGCTGAACGTCAAACGGCAGATTCTCTGGCTGCTGCTGCGGTTGCAGCTATCCTGGAAACGGCCTCCACACCTCGTACCACACATGCGCCGGAAGTAGTTTCTGCCGAAGAAGACTCCGCCCAAGATGAAGTCGAGGACGACGAAGACGAACTCCCTTCGCTTGGCGACATCTACGGCTACGAAAACGATGAAGACAACGAAGAAGCTGCGCTTGATGATGTGCTCAAGGCCCAGGAACGGACGGACTAGGCCTATCAAGCCGGGGGGCGCTTGCTCCTGAACCCCCTATCCCCCGCCATGAAGGCTTCCAGCATGTGCGGGATCAGCGTCACCGCATCGACCGCCTCACCATAGGTCTGCGAATGAAGCTGCGCGTAGCGGTCAAGGTCGGCTTTCAGGCTCGCCGGGCAGGCAAAGGTCAGTTTTGTCAAGTCATGGCGCGGTAGAGGGCCAAGCCGTAACTTCTTGGGCGTGTTCATCGGGAAGTCCCCTTGTTGTAGAAAAGTGGCTGGTAGGGTCGCAGCACCAGATCGCGGCCAATCACGATACGCACCGGCATTCCGGGTCGGATCGTCAGCGTGGGCTGGATGCTGAGGTTGCGCCGGGTCATCTCCTGGCCGACCTGATTGATGCTGTCCTGCGCGCTGTCGCGCCCGGCGATGATGACGCGATCACCGTCCTGCCGGTTCTCCGGTGCGGCCAGCTCGGCACCGATGCCCAACAGCGTGGTCAGCGCCGCGCCGGCAAAGATGCGATCCCAATGCCAATCCACATCGTCTTCCAGGCCGGCATAGCCGGCCGGATCGGTGCCGGCCAGATTGTCGAGCGTGAGCGAAGACGTGTCGGGCAGGATGATCCGGTTCCACACCACCTGCACGCGGCTCTGCCCGTAGCTGACCTGGCTGTTGTATTTGCCCAGGATGCGCGACCCCTGCGGGATCAGCAGGAACTTGCCCGTGGCGGTGTCATAGACTGGCTCCGTCACCGTGGCGATCACGTCGCCCGGCAAGTCCGACTTGATGCCCGTCACCAGCGCCCCGGCGACCACGGTTCCGGCCATGACCTGATACGGCGAGGTCGGCAGCGTCAGGTTGCCGGAATTACGGGTTTCCGTGGTTCCGGCTTTCTGGAACGCCTCTTTCTGGTCTTGCCGGTTCTGCACGGCGGTCGGGTCGGCAGGCTGGGCGGCCGTTGAGGCCGGGCCAGCCGCCAGCGGGTCGAAGGCCGTATTGGCGGCGAAGCCCGGCGCGGCGGCCACCTGCGTCTGTGCCACCGGCGCGGCCTGCGACCCTGAGCGGAAGAACACCGACGATGCCGCCGCCGCTTCGGCTTCCTTGCGCAGCGCATCGTTGGGGTCGTGGCCGGGGGCCGCATAGGCGGCCGTCACCGGCTGCTGCGACTTCATGATGGCGGGGCCAAGATCGCCAGGCAGCGGCGGCCCCAGCTCCGGCACGGATGCCGGCAAAGGGGGCGGCAGCTTCGAGTAGTCCGCCGGCAGCGCATCCAGCCCTTCGGACTTCGAGACGCGATCGACGTTGTAAAGCTCGGTCTGCTCGCCTGCGCCGCGTCGCTGCGGTTGCAGCGACCACATCAGCGCGCCGAGCACGGCGACCGACAGGGTGCCTGCGAGGATGGCCAGCGTGCGCCGGTTCAGGCGCGTGACCGGGCGCGGCTGGGCGCGCAGCGCCACCGCCTCGGGCGTGACTTTGCCCGCCTGTGACGTGGCGAGGTCGGGAGTGTCGTCCTGGCTCATGGTCAGTTCCTCCGCGCCACGCCATCCGTGCGTTCGATCCGCACCACGTCGCCGCCATCACCGCCCAGGCGCAGTTCGGCTGCGCCGAACAGCCGATCCACGATGTAGTACGGCGAGCGGAATCGGTAGTTCACCAATTGCCTGTCGCCCTGCGCGCCGATCACGAACAGCGGCGGCAGCTCGCCTTGCGCGATGCCCGGCGGGAACTGGATATAGACCTTCTCGCCGTCATCGAAGGCGCGCAGCGGCTTCCACGGCGGATTGCTGCCGCTGACCGCGTAGCGGAAGCGGATCTTCTCCAGCGACAGGCCGGTATCGACCGGCGCGGCGGCGTTGGCCGCCTGCGCCTGGCGCTGCAAGGCCAGCATCCGGTCTTTCGGGTAGTCCCAGGACACCGACGCCATCCATGCCTTTTCCGTCGAAGTCAGCTCCAGCAGATACGTCCTGCGGCTGGTGGTGATGACCAAGTTCGTCTTGAGGCCCGAACGGATGGGCTTCACCAGCACATTGACGCGTAGCGCATCGCCTCTACCGCTGGACGTGTCGCCCACAATCCACCGGACGGTATCGCCTGCGGCCACCGTCACCAGTTCCTCGCCCGGCTGTAAGGAAACCACGGTCACGCGCCCCGGCGCGGCATAGACCTGATAGAGCGCGCCATCCGTGAAGGGCCACACCTGAATCGCATTGACGTAGCCCTCGCGCGTGGGCGCGATGCGCGCCTCGGCGTTCGCACGCGAGACACGCACCTTCTCGTCGGCAGGTTCCGGCACGGTCGGGGCGGTGTCCACCTCGGGCAGCGGCTTCAACTGCACGGGGAGTGCCAGCGGTTCGGGTACGGCAATCACTTCCGCCGGCGCGGGCGGCTCCGGCAACGCCTGCGCCTGCACTGGCTCATCAAGCGAGATGGACGGCGGCGGCTTGCCCTGTGAGGCGCAGCCCGAGAACAGAACAGTTGAGGCCAGCAGGATCAACAGCAAGACGGATTTACGGAAAAGTGCATTCATAGCTTGGCTCCTTCGGAAGAATCCAGTTCGCGGCTCCACGACAGGCCATTGACGTAGATACCCAGCGGGTTCTTGCGCAGGCGCTGTTCAGTGCGCGGGGTTTGCAGGACGGTGGAAAGCACAGCGTTCCACCGCTCGGTGCCAGCGGGTGCGCCGTTGACGAATCGCTGCTCCGTCCATCGCACGTTGAAAGACGTGTCGCTGGCGCGCACGACGCTGGTGATCTGCACCGTCACCGACTCACGGCCGATGCGGGCGAACGGATCGTTGGTGCGGGCGTAGTCGTTGAGCACGGCCGCGCCGCGGTCGATGGTGTAGTCGTAGGCATCCAGCCAGTTCTGCCGCACCACGATGGGGTCGATGGACAGCGAGCGCACCAGCGTCACGAAGCGCGCCAAGTGTTGCGCGATTTGCGCATCGGCGGGGCGGTACGGCGTGGCGGCTTCGCCGACGGCGCGCACCTGCCCCGACTGATCGACCTCGATGACATAGGGGGTGACGATGGACTGCGCCGAGCGCCATACCAGGCCGCCGGCCATCAGCAGCGCGAGCGTGAGGCAGCCGAAAGCCATGAATCGCCAGTTCTTGGCCTGGACGCGGGCCGAGCCGATACGGTCGTCCCACACCTGAGCGGCAGACTGGTAAGGGGTTGCAGGTTGCGGCGTATCGGCATAGCGCACCTGCGGGCGTTTGAATCGCATGGGTGTTCTCCTTGAGGGTCAGGTATCGGAATCGCGCAGGCTCGGGCCTTGCCCCGAGCCGCCGCCGTCGCCACCGCGCAGCGTGTGGGCGGCGGTGGTCGCGGCATGGGTGATCTGCTGGCGGCGGTGCATCCGCTTGGCCC
>NZ_JBFWIQ010000015.1:0-104036 GCF_050255915.1 Alcaligenes sp. | reverse complement strand
ACTGCCTGGACAATGCTGCGATGGAAAGCTTCTTCGGCACGCTAAAGTCTGAGTTCTTCTACCTGAACCACTTCGAGAGCATTGAGCAACTGCAGACGGGCATCCGTCAATATATCCACTATTACAACCACGAACGCATCAGAACAAAGCTAAAAGGCCTGAGCCCGGTGCAATACCGAAATCAGGCCTTGCTCATCTAATTTAACTGTCCAACTTTATGGGGGCAGTTCACCGTCAGCGGCTGTTTTGCATTACCAACACGCCCAACCAGAACCCCCCCTTATGCCACCTGCACCCGCAGGCCTGCCACAAGGCACAAACACAGACTCTGGTTTCAAGGCTCATTCCAACCCTGCTTCTCTACAGGAGAAAAACATGAACGATAAACACTATCTGCTGCGCTCGATCCAGATTGCAGCAGAGAATGTCGCCCGTGGCGGCCAGCCTTTTGGTGCCGTGCTGGTGCGTGACGGCCAGGTTCTGGCCGAAGGGGTCAATGAGACCTACCTCGCCCACGACCCGACCGCCCATGCCGAGATCCAGGCACTGCGCCACGCCAGCCAGGCGGTAAAAAGCAGTCACCATGCAGGCAGCACCATGTATGCCAGTGGCATCCCCTGCCCCATGTGTATGGCCGCCATGATCGCCTCAGGCGTAGAGCGTGTAGTGTATTGCGCCGACGACGAACAAGGCGAACCCTTTGGCTGGTCCACCGAATCCTTCTACAAAAAAATGCAGCAGGATTTTGGCAAGCAGGGCGTGAAAATGGAACACCTGCCTTTACCTGAAAAACGCCAAGTGTATGAAGCCTGGCAAGCCCGTTTTGGACAAGGCTCCAAGCAAGACTGAAAACGTCATTCAAAACCCTGCGATCAAGCAGGGTTCTACGTATTTACATAGACAGGCAGGTCAGAAAAGTTTATAAAACAGAGCAGTTATAGTAACGATTCTCATTTATTGAATCCCAAAGGAAATACATGATTGCGTCCCGCCCTGCCTCTTTAAAAATGATTGTTGCCTCCGTAATGGGGGCCTTGCTGCTCAGCGCATGCCAGACCGCACCGCAATCGCAACAAGTGGGCCAAACATCGTCTTTCAATGCAACTGCCCCTCAAGCACAAGTCACTTTCCGTCAGGACACCATTGAGGGTGCCTACGAAATTCTGGCCGCCAAGGACAGCAAGCAATTATTCGTTGCCGCCACCCCCTTGTTTGAAGACCGTGCGGCCGGCTTTCTGCATGTTCTGGACCAGGACACTCTGCGTGAGTCGCAGCGCATCCAGTTGCCACGCCGTGCTTTCGCACTGGGCCTGAACCAGAAAACTCACACTCTGTACGTGGGTAACACTCTGGACGGCTCGCTGCTGGCGATCAACAGCCTGAACGGCACCGTCAAGCAACTGATTCAACTGGGCCAGAAAGAAGGCAAGGACGGCTGGGAACACACCCGTAAAGTCGTGATTGACGAACAGGACAACCGCATCTTCGTGACCAACCCCTCTGAAGGTGGCCGCGTATGGATTGTGGACGGTGCCCAAGGCCGCATCCTGCACAATATCGACAACGTTGGCCTGTGGCCTGCCGGCGCTGCCTACGATGCCAACACCAAACGCCTGTTCGTGGGCCACGGCGGCAAGGATGAAATTGCGGTCATCAACCCGGCTACAGGCACTATCGAACAGCGCTTCACGACAGGCGATGCGAAAAGCGACAAGCGGGAAGATTCCCGTCACTTCTTCGTGAACATCACCCTGAGCGCAGATGGCAAGAAACTGTTTGGAGCTGACGCCAACACCGGCAAGATTTACGTATTCGACACCACCTCCGGCAAAGTGGAAAACACGGTTGAAGTCGGCCTGGGGCTGCTGGATATCGTGTACAACGATGCCCGTAAAGAGCTGATCGCCACCAACCGTGGCGTGGATCGTCAAACGCCTGCCGGTACCGGCTCGATAACCATTCTGGATGCCAACACCCTGGCTGTGAAACACCGCATTAGCGCTCCTGTACACCCCAACAGCGTGACGCTGAGCGCTGACGGCCAGACCGCTTTTGTCACCATCAAGATTCCTCACGGTGACAAGAGCCCGCACTACCTGAAAGGTGCCAAAGACAGCGTTCTGCGTCTGAACCTCAACCAGCTCTAAGCCTCTGGCGTCAAGCCTGGACCCAAGCCGAGACTACCCACCAGGTAGCTCGGCTTTTTTGATGCCTGCCACTTTGGTCTGCCCAACCGACGCTACGGCATCTGTGCTTAGCGCTCAGGATAGTTGTGTCTGCCGTTCAAATCCAACGCCAAGACCCGCCAGGGCCGGCTCCGTCACGTTTCACGGCCATCTTCTCAATGTGGTCTGGGAGCAAGCAAAAAAGCGGATTGCTGTAACCGGCCACTTGCTCAATAGAATCAATTAGTGGCCTAGCACAACACCTGTTGTCCCCCAGCCCCACCCTCCCCTTTCCCGCCTCCCGATGTGCCACGAACTGGCATTTCAGGAGCGTTTTCTATTGAAGACATCTCATGGTTCAGTTGAACGATTATCACCAGCCTATTGGCCCCTCGCTCCCTCATTGGCAAGCCCGCCCGCGACCCACCCGCTGTGTTTTGCACGGTAAGTACTGCCGACTGGAAGCAGTGAACCCGGAGCAACACGGCGAGAGCCTGTACGAGGCCTACAGCAGCGCCAACGATGGCCGTGACTGGACCTACTTGTCCGTAGGGCCCTTTACCAGCCGTGGGCAATTCGATCAGCATCTGCATACCATCAGTCAGGCCGACAACGCCGTGCATTACGCCGTCGTAGAACAAGCCACAGGGCGGGCATTGGGCACCTTGTCCCTGATGCGGATTGACCCGCAAAACGGCTGCATTGAAGTGGGTTTTGTAGCCTGGTCGCCCGCTCTGAAGCAAACCCGCATGGCCACCGAAGCCCACTATCTATTGATGGCCTATGCCATTGACGGCTTGGGCTACCGCCGCTACGAATGGAAGTGCGATACGCACAATGCTCCTTCACAAGCGGCTGCACGACGACTGGGCTTTCGTTATGAAGGCATTTTCCGCCAAGCGATTGTCTACAAAGGGCGCTCACGCGATACAGCCTGGTTCTCGATTACCGACACAGAATGGCCTGCCCTGAAAGCAAATTTCCAGGCTTGGCTGGCACCCGAGAACTTTGATGAACAAGGCCGTCAAAAGCACCGCCTCGGGCAACAAGGGACGATTATCCCAGCCGGCTCTGGGGCCCGCCGCCTGAAGCAGATGCTGGCCCTGCAAACCGAGCTGAATCACCTGATCGACCCTAACTGGCGAGTGGCAAAACAGGACTACTACCGGGCGATCTGGCTGGAGTGTGCAGAGCTGGCCAACTACCTGGATTGGAAGTGGTGGCAACACCGCGAACGCAATCTGCCGCAACTACAGCTGGAGCTTATCGACATCCTGCATTTTGGTCTGTGCGATGTATTGCGCGCCAACGACCTGCTGCGCGAGCAAGAGGCCGCCACCGCACTGGATCAGCTTGAGCAGGCCCCTGCAAGCGCCAGCGACTCTGCAACCCTCATGACGGCGCTGGAACACTTTGCTTTGCGGGTGCTGCAGACACGTCAGTTCGACTTCAGCGGTTTTGTTCAACTGGTCCGCCTCAGTGGTCTGACGCTGGACACGCTCTACCACTCCTACGCGGGCAAAAACGCCTTGAACCGCTTGCGTCAGCTACGCGGCTATCAGCATGGTCACTATCACAAACAGTGGGGTGACCAGCAGGACAACGAGCATCTGGCACGGCTGCAATCGCAACTGCCCGCCGAGCAAGACAACTACCCCGAACTGATCCTGCATGCCCTGCAAGACAGCTACAACTCATTTTTCTCGGGAGGCACCCAGGCCCAGAACAGTGCCTCGCTACCACCTCCCCTTTCTTTACGTTGACAAAGGACTGTCCATGTACATCGACTGCGATTGTGCCACTAGTGTCTTTCTAGACTCGCCCAAGCCGGACTCCAATCCCGTGGAAAACCATGACACACGTCATCCA
Source organism: Alcaligenes sp. (assembly GCF_050255915.1). Classification (NCBI taxonomy): domain Bacteria; kingdom Pseudomonadati; phylum Pseudomonadota; class Betaproteobacteria; order Burkholderiales; family Alcaligenaceae; genus Alcaligenes; species Alcaligenes sp. The sequence goes on along the minus strand of NZ_JBFWIQ010000015.1, from coordinate 100,002 downwards.
CCTGATCCCCGGCCACAACCGCATAAGGTGCAACATCCCTGGTCCCGCTCTCGACGTCGCGAACGCTCTCGCTGGCGCCAAAGCTGAACCCGGCCCCGATTGTCTCCTAGCCCGGCACTCGAGCCGGGTTTGCATGGGTGACACCGTCTTGCAAGCAAATGGAATAGGAGCTATGAGCCACCGAACATAGCTCCTATTGATTTAAATCAAGACAATGAATCCCATCGTCGGCACAAGGATCGACGAGGCATACCAAAGGAGACAAATCACATGGATACCCCACTCAGAGACAAATCCTATTTTGATGAACGTGCCACCAAAGAGATGGCCTCTCATCTGCAGCACGTACAACGCGACACCCGCGAAACCATGGCATTTGCCTGTCGCATCCTGGCCATGACCGAGCAGGAGGCCGGTCTGGCAGGCCAGATCAGTGTCCGTTCCGAACGCCCTGGTGCCTACTGGACCTTGCGCTTTGGTCTGGGTTTTGACGAAGCCACCCCTGAAGACTTCATTGAAGTTGACCGCGACTTAAATACCCTGAGCGGCCAAGGCATGGCCAACCCGGCCACCCGCTTTCATTTGTGGGTCTATGAGGCTCGCCCGGACGTCAACTCCATCATCCACACGCACTCGCCCTGGGCTACCGTGCTGGCCACCGCCCGTCAGCCTTTGGTGATTTCGCAAATGGACATGACTCCCCTGCACAATGACTGTGCCTTTTTGGGCGAATGGCCAGGTGTCCCCATTGCCGACCAGGAAGGCGTCATCATTTCCAAAGCTCTGGGCGACAAGCGGGCCATTATCCTGGCCCACCACGGTTATCTGACCGCAGGCCAAAGCTGTCAGGAAGCCACGTATCTGTCCGTGTATCTGGAGCGTGCTGCACGCCTGCAAGTGCGCGCACAGGCGGCCTTTGGCCCGCTTACCCCCGTGGACGACACCCTGGCGGCCGAAGCGCACGACTACCTGCTCAAGCCCTCCATTGTGAACGCGACCTTTGATTACTGGGCCCGTCAGACCCAAGGCATTGCGCCCTTAACTAAAACTCGCTGACGCCCACACTCAACACCCCGCTTCCACCAGGAGGTCGCTATGACGATGCCTAATCATGGACAGGCGCGTTCGTCGCGCCAGTACGTTACCGCTGGCCTGGCCAGCATGATGGGAACCACCATAGAGTGGTATGACTTTTTCCTGTACGGCACCGCTGCCGCACTAATTTTCAACAAGATCTTTTTCCCCGCCTTTGACCCGATTACGGGCACACTGGCGGCCTTTGCCACCTACTCCGTGGGCTTTTTTGCCCGTCCCTTGGGAGGATTTGTTTTCGGCCATTTCGGTGACAAGCTGGGCCGAAAATCCATGTTGTTGATCACGCTCTTTCTAATGGGGATTCCCACTATCCTGATCGGCCTGATCCCCTCTTATGAAAGCATTGGCTATTGGGCCGCCGTTCTGCTGGTCCTGATGCGTTTTCTGCAAGGCATTGCAGTAGGCGGCGAATGGGGCGGCGCCGTGCTCATGGCGGTTGAACATGCCCCGGAAGGCAAGAAAGGCTTTTTCGGCAGCTTGCCACAAACAGGCGTTGCCCCCGGCCTGATCCTGTCTTCTCTGGCCATGGGAGCGGTCGCCAGCTTGCCTGAAGAAGACATGCTCTCCTGGGGCTGGCGTCTCCCCTTTCTGGCCAGTGTTGTCTTGCTGCTGGTGGGCTGGTGGATACGCGCCAAAGTGGCCGAGTCACCTGACTTCGAGCAGATGAGCAAGAAAGGCAAACAAGTGGCGATTCCCGCCCTGGAAGTCCTGCGTCATTATCCACGTGAAGTCCTGCTGGTCGTGGGGGGCCGTCTAGCTGAAGTGACCTGGTTCTACACCGTAGTGACCTTTGCCCTGGCCTATGCCACCACCACCTTGGGAGTTGATCGCGGCGTGATGCTCGATGCGACCGTCTGGGGAGCATTTGCCGCCCTGTTCACCATGCCTTTGTTTGGCGTACTGGGAGACAGGATCGGCTTCAAATGGGTATTCATGGCCGGCACGGTCTGCATGCTGGCGTTCTCGTCCACCTTCTTTTCCATGTTGGGAAGCCTGGACTCCAACACCATTACCCTGGCTTTGGTGATTGCGATTGGCCTGGTCTACGCCGCACTGTATGGCCCGCAAGGTGGCCTGTTCTCCACGCAATTTCCACCTGAAGTGCGCTACAGCGGCATCTCCATTGCCGTGCAGGTATCCGGTGCCATCGGTGGCGGCCTGGCTCCCTTGGTGGCCACCTCCTTGCTGGCCTATGGCGATGGCCAACCCGACTACATCGTCTGGTATCTCAGCGTGCTGGGTCTGATCGCCTTTGCCAGTACCTGGTTCATGCACGGGCCGACGCATTTCTCCCTTCCCGCCTTATCCAGCCCAAAGGTACGCACATGAACAGGCCCGGCATTCACTACTACTTCTGGATGAATTCAGACTGGGCTTACCTGGGGGCCGACCAGCTGGAGGCGATTGCCCGCCAACAGGGCGTGCCGATCCACTACAAACCTGTGGACCTGCCTCAGGTCTATGCCCGTACGGGCGGTGTTCTACTAGGACAGCGCTCGCCCGAACGACAGGCTTATCGCATTACAGAGTTGCAGCGCTGGTGTCGCAAGCTGGACCTACACGTCAATCCCACACCACGCTTCATGTGCCCAGACGCCACGCTGGCCTCCCTCCTGGTGATCGCCATCAACCAGGCTGGCTTGCCAGTGCGGGATTTGTACAAAGCCATTTTGCGAGCGCAATGGTGCGAGGATCAGAATATTGCCGATCCCGTGCTACTGGCCGGGATTTTGCAAGCTCACCAATTAGATGCAGACTACTGGCTTGAACAAGCACCGCTGATGCAAGCGCAGTATCAAGCCCACACCGAAGAGGCCATTGCAGCCGGTGTCTTCGGTTCACCCTCCTATGTGTACCAGGGTGAGCTGTTCTGGGGTCAGGACAGGCTGGACATGCTGGACCAGGCCATCACCGGACACCCTGCACCAGCTTGAGCCAGGCTACACACCAAGCCTGGGTATGGTGAAAGCAAGGGCGGGACAAGGGAAATAAACCTTGTCCCGCCCTTCTTGTTTTTTGCTTCGTCAACCGGCTCAGGCCCTGCCCCGGGCCCACCAAAATGATTTAACCGCCCTATACCAAACTCGCTCTAACAAGCATAACAATCTGTAAAAACTGAACGCCCAAACTAGATCAAAATCCAACAAAAAAACGGCAAATAAACGCCTTGCCTCGGGCCGTGCTTCCTGCACCTGCGAGTCATCATAAAAAGAGCTTCACACACTTCCCCGACAACATCTGTCCAGATGCACACTAATGCGGGCAAAACCACGGCAAACCTATCTGGACATGGTCTTTTGTTCAGAGGTAAAAGCCGTAGAATCACGCCTTTTCCTATCAGGAAAATTCACCGATACGCCAGCGTAGCATTCCGGATATTGGACTTTTTAGGTCCTGCTTACGGCACGGGTTTCGGGCTTTCGGCATGCCGCCTGCCAAAAATGAAATGCAATGAGCAATTTTGAAAATTTACTTTTCCCACTAATACAGAATGTTATGTCTGCCGTACGAATCATATCGATAGATTTTATCTATTCATTGAGTCTGTATTCTGAGGAAATTGGCTACTTGAGCAATGTCAGTAAAGGTAGCCGTCTTCATCAGAAGAAGGGCGCGGGGCTTTATATTGAACAAATACGCCACTATAAAGTATCAGCCAGATCAAAAAATCAGGATTCTGCTGATCTCCAATAACACTCGACAGCACGAACAACTTCTTCAGGCGCTGCTGGCTGGTGCGTTTCGAGTTTCTGTTGCTGCTGACGGAGTGCAAGGATATACCAAGGCCCAATTAACCCTGCCGGAACTTATCCTGGTGGATAAGCAATTGACAGGGATAGATGCTTTGTCCTTAACCCATATGCTCCAAGGATTAAAAGCCACAGCCCAAATCCCCCTCATCATTCTGGATTCGCGCATGGACGGCAGCAGTGAGGAATGCGTCACTTTTTTAAAAGCAGGGGCGGTGGACTACATTGGCAATCCATACGCCGTCGACGAGGTCAAAGAGCGTATCAACGTGCCTTTGCGTTGCCCAAAAAAAATATGGCCAGCCATGGTTTCAGGCAAGGTGCAAAGCCCGCAGCCCAGCACGACCGCTGAAACCAGCATGCTGATCCATGCCATTCAGAAAACGATAGAGGCCAACCTGGGCTCTCCACCCAGCCAAAAAGAACTGTGCGATATGTTCAAGATTTCACGGCGCAAAATCATGAATATATTTCAACGTAATTTTGGCTTGAGCGTCAGTAGCTACATCCGATTGCAACGTATGTATCGGGCCGAGTACTTGCTAAGAACCACAGCCTTGAAAATTGACGTCATTGCGACTGACTTAGGATTCTCCAGCCCGGCCAATTTCTCTACCGCATTCAAAACCTATGCGGGTGTAGCCCCTGGAAAGTTTCGACAAGCTATTGAAAGGAACAAACCCTATACGGATAACAAACCGTGTATGCGCTCCATGGGGCCACCTGTTTTTTCATCGGGCTGGTGTCCACCGTAGCGAGCAACAGGAAAAGAATCATTCCCACAGCAGGCTTGCCCCAAAACTCCATCAGAAAAATAAAACCGCTGGCTGACAACGCCTGAAAGAGGATAAAGGCCCTTGCCCTTCACACCTTCATCGTGGCCGGACGAGCAGGAATACGGCTCCAAACCACAAAGGGCCGCTTACGAACGAACCGTAGTTGCCACTTGAAGCCCAGGTGATAAAATCGTGGCTACTTGAATTGTTCAATTCAAAACAGATCCGGGACGACCTGGATCTGCTTTTTCAGCACAGGGACGGCCCTAGCTTTTAGCGGAGCATTCACAATGGCCTACCCTGCATCTCCCTCTCCTGAACTCATTACCCCTGTCACCTGGCTGCGTCTGCTCGGTTCCTGGTCTATGGTTGTCCTGTTCATGATTTTTGGCGGGCAATGGCTGGGAGATTCTTTGAACGGCACCACCGCGGCCATCGTCTTTCTGGCCCTGTTTGTGACCATTCTGGCCGCCTCCTTTGGGGTGGTGCGTGAAGCAGACCACCTGGCCCATCAACTGGGCGAGCCTTACGGCACCCTGATTCTGACTCTGTCCATTGTGCTGATCGAAGTCATCCTGATTGCTTCGGTACTGCTGGGACCAGGGGACTTCCCCAGCATTGGTCGGGACTCGATCTATGCCGTGATGATGATCATCCTGAACCTGATTACGGGCCTTTGTCTGATTGCCGGCGCCGCGCGCAATGGCGATCAGGAGTTCAACCGCCAAGGCACCCACACCTACTTGTCCATGATTGTGCTGCTGACCAGTGTGGGCCTGATTCTGCCCAACTACACCCGCAATGCAGGCGAGTTCAGCACAACCCAAGCCATCGGCATTTCAGTGCTGACGGGGCTGATTTATGCCATCTTTCTGTATCTGCAAATGGGCAGTCACCGCCATGACTATGTACAACCCAATCAGGTGGTGCAGAGCGCTAAAGATAAGGCACCCACACCACGCGATCCTCAGGCGACCCGCGCCATGCTGATACGCAGCCTGGTGCTGATCGCCCTGATCCTGCCTATCGTCTTGCTGGCCCACGATCTGGCTATCGTGACGGACTACGGTATCGCTGCCTCGGGCGCCCCCGTCGCCGTCGGCGGTGTACTGATCGCGATTATCGTGTTCACCCCCGAGTCCATTACCGCCATCAAGGCGGCGATGAACAATGAGATGCAACGGGCCATCAACCTGTGCCTGGGCGCCTTTGTCTCTACCGTAGGACTAACGGTGCCAGTGGTGTTGATGATTGGCCTGATTACCGGCAAACAGGTGATCATGGGCATCAGCAATACAGAAACCGTTCTGTTTCTGATCACTGCCCTGCTCAGCATCTTGAGCTTTAGCGGCAAGCGAACCTCCCCCATTCAGGGTTATCTGCACCTGATGGTTTTCGTGGTGTTTGGGCTGCTGCTGTTTTACCCCTAACTGCTTTGCCTTGCTGCGTGACTCTGCGCTACAACGCACAGTCGCGCAGCAAGGTTTCCAACCAATCCGCAAACACCTGAAAACGGCGCGACAAGTGCTGGCGATGCAAGTACAACAAAGACATAGGCATAGGGGCAGCGCGATGCTCCGGCAACACCTCCAGCAATTCACCTGCCTGCAGGTGTGCCTGCACGTCATAGGCAGGAATCTGGATCAACCCCAAACCGGACAAACAACAAGCGATATACGCTTCGGCATTATTCACGGTCACGCGACCTGGTAAGTCCAACACCTGCCGCTTGTCCTGCTCCATCCATTCCCAAGGGGCGACGCGCTCACTGGTGGGCGAGGCGTAGCGCACCATTTGATGGTTCTCCAGATCCGCAGGCGTCTGAGGCATACCATAACGGGCAAGATAAGCGGGACTGGCTACATTGATCAAAGGCAGGCTGCCCATTTTTCTGGCGATCAAGCCCGAATCGCCTAAGGCGCCCACCCGCAGCACGCAATCCACCTGCTCCTCGATCAAATTCACCTCGCGGTCAGTCACGCCCAAATGCACATGGACATGCGGATAGCGCTCCAGAAACTGCGGCAAGGCAGGCGCCACAATCAAGCGGCCTACCCGCGCGGGCACATCCACCTTGATCGTGCCTATTGGCCCGACACTGGCTTGGCGAAACAGGTTCTCGGTTTCCTGCACATCGGCAATCACGCGCAGGCAACGTTCATAAAACGCCGCGCCATCTTGCGTGACAGTCACTTTGCGCGTGGTGCGATTGAGCAAGCGAGCACCAACTCGGCCCTCCAGCTCCTGAATGGCCATCGACACCGAAGAGCGCGGCATACCCAAGGTATCGGCCGCGCGGGTGAAATTGGCACACTCCACGACCCGCGTAAAGATGCGAAACAGGTCAATGCGGTCCATGGCCTTCTCCAGATAAGCAGCAGCAAAACGCAGGGCGAATCGCCAGCCTCAGTCTGCTCAAGCAGCGATGCTGATTGTTCGTTTTTTCAGACAAATGATGTCAGAACTGGATGATTTAAACAATTTCATCGACTTATATCATGGAAAAACGAAACGGCTTGCAGCCCGCAGCCCACACTAACAAGGAGTCATCATGGCAAAGCACAGCATCAAAGGTAAAACCGTTCTGATTGCAGGCGGAGCAAAGAATCTGGGTGGCCTGATCGCCCGCGACCTGGCAGAACAAGGGGCGCGCGCCATTGCCATTCACTACAACAGCGACAGCTCCAAAGCGGATGCCGAAGCCACTGTCAAAGCCATCCAGGCCGCTGGCGCACAAGCCGTCGCCTTCCAGGCCGACTTGCGTTCGGCCAGTGCCATGGAAAAGCTGTTTAGCGATACCGTCGCCTCCATTGGCCGCCCCGATATTGCCATCAACACGGTCGGCAAGGTACTGAAAAAATCACTGACCGAGGTCAGCGAAGCCGAGTACGAGGAGATGAGCGACATCAACTCCAAAACCGCTTTTTTCTTCCTTAAAGAAGCCGGCAAGCACGTACAGGACAATGGCAAAGTCTGCACCCTGGTGACGTCCCTGTTGGGGGCCTTCACCCCGTTTTACGCCGCGTATGCGGGCACCAAAGCGCCGGTAGAACACTACACTCGCGCCGCCGCCAAAGAATATGGCGCACGCGGTATTTCCGTCACGGCAGTGGGCCCTGGCCCTATGGATACGCCCTTTTTCTACCCCGCCGAGGGCGAGGACGCTGTGGCCTATCACAAGACGGCTGCCGCGCTGTCCCCCTACTCCAAGACCGGACTGACAGACATTGAAGATGTCGTGCCCTTTATTCGTCATCTGGTCAGCGACGGCTGGTGGATTACCGGCCAGACTATTCTGATCAACGGTGGCTACACCACCAAATAAGCCAATAAGAAGCAGACAAGGCAATGCTTGCATCAAGTCCGCAAGATCACTGCTTCAGATTGGAATAATGGCGCTCTTTCGACACTTGCCTGCTGACTCCAAAAAGGAATTAGCAGGCAAGTGTGCCTTCCAGGCCGTCATCCCCGATTAGGCCCGAGGTCCCCGATACGGATTCTCGAAAATCTCTTCTACGGTCTGCCCGAACACAGCACTGATCTTGAAGGCCAGATCCAGGGACGGTGCATGTTTACCCGTTTCCAGCGCATTGACCGCCTGCCGGGACACGCCCAAGCGCTCTGCCAAATCGGCCTGCGTCCAATTCGCTTCAGCCCGCAATACACGCAATCGGTTTTTCATTTAATCGCTAGTCCGGACAAAGGGTGAAACCAGGGCAAACACAGCCCAAAAGAAGGGGTAAATCAACCAAGCGGGAATATGAGGCGCAGCGGCATAGGTTTCCCCAAAACCCCAGGCTGTCCACAAGGTCAGTGTCGCTCCCGAAGCCAGCACAAAGCACTTGGCCACAATCACCCGCACGAACTCATCGCTTTGCGCCATCAAACCCAAGGTGGCCCACACTTGTCCGGCAACCGGCAAGGCGACGGCAATGGCAATCAGCCAGCCAACAGGTCGACCAAGCAGGCTGTCGAACAGCCCCACAATGGTCAAGGCATTGACCAGGATATACACGCCCATAAAGAGCAAAGTGCGAATCAGATAGCGGCGGCCTGCTGATGGCGCAGAAGAGGAATTGCTGTTGGTGAGCATGTTTGAGCACCTGAATGTAAAGTAAACCTGACTTTATAGAAGTCAAAAATACCTGTCAATAAGTAAAGCAAACCTTACATATATTGAGTAAATCTGACAGCAAAGACAAGGTCTGCATGCCGCACATTTCTTTCAATTCAGTCCCCAGCCCAGCACAAGCCACAACACAGACGCTGTGAACGGTCCACCATTCACAAAACCCGTTTTTACTTTTCTTGTGCCACAACAAGTTGCGCCAGCCGCTTAATGGAAAGCGGCGCGCAGCCTTCCGCATCATTGCTGATCGTCACATACGCCGCCTGCCCCGCCCCCGTAATTCCGCGAATCGTACGCGCCAATACCGTGCGGGTATGCAAGTCCTCGCTGACGATAGCATCGAAGGGGGTATGCTTTTTTTGAGCATCGGCGTAGCCGTAAGCACCAAACTCCCGGTTCAAGTTCCAGCGACACACCAAGGGTCCCGGCCACAAGGCACGCAGTACAGGCAGTTGCTCCTCAATCGGCGGCATCTTGCCGTGCAGACCCAGACAAAACGTCGCGCCATTGGCCTTGAGCGTATCGACAAGACTTTGGGTCAGCAGCTCCGGGTCTCGGACTTCTACAGCAAGCACGACTTGTGAACCCTGCGGTAAAGCCTCTCGCGCCGCCGCCAGCATCTGCCCCAATTTGTCGAACATCTCTGCCGGGCGATTCAACCAGCCCCAGGACAGTGGGCTTAACTGGAAGACCAGCACGCCCAGCTTGTCACGCAAACCCTCGAGCGCAGGCTGCACAAACTGCTCTACAGCCAAACGGATATCGAGAAAGTCAGGATTGGACTTGCGCACCTTGCCCTGCTCATCACGAACTTGAGCATCCGTAATCATGGACGGGCATTTCACAACGAAGCGGAAATCGTCATCCACCTGCGCGGCGTAGGCGGAATACTGCGTGACCGTCAAAGGACGCCAGAAGGTGCGATCGACACAGACTGTACGCATCAAAGGATGCTGGTGATAGGCCTGCAGGCCATGCTTAGAGAGGATATTCGACTCGTACTCGCCATCCCAGATCAAGCCCTCCCAACCGGGGTAAGACCAGGTGGAGACACCGAAACGCAGGGTTTCAGGAAGCTGGGCCGCCAGATCGCTTAGCTCCAGCGCGGAAGCAGCAAGGCTGACTTTGGTGATTTTGCGTCGGGAGGGAGCGGCGGGCTTTGAAGCGGGTGGCTGAGCAATGGCATCGCCGAAAAGATCTTCTTGCATGCTGGGTATAGTGCCATGGGAATGAAGTTAAGCAAATGCCGGCTCAAAATCCACCAGATCCGTACTTTGCATGCCTAACCCTTTGGCGACGCTGCGCCAACGACTGACAGCCTGAACAAGCTCCGCCCAGATTGCTTCTGCTTCCCCCACCGTTAACCTGAAGTATGGTGCCCCACAATATGCGCACTCGAACCCAGGTGCACCTTCAGGTCTGAGCGCTTGGCAGATCGTGTCGTCATCAGAAACCTTCCAACTTGTCAGGATCCACAGAGTCCGAATCATCTTGCGACTTGGCCCCCGCGGTTTGACCCGCTTTAATACGCCGTGGGCGCCTGACGCGCTGGGGTAACTGCTCACGCAGCAAGCTGACCCGGATTCCAAGCCGTAGCAAGAGCCATGATTCAACATTCCGATTTCGTCGACACGTCAATAAAACGTGTACCCAATTTCGATAAATAGCGACATGTATCAAGTTTCGCTTGAAGGATCAGCGGCTACCACCGTCTAAGAAGTAGAAATGCAGTCGTGTTGCAGGCCAACACACCCAGCTCCCGAGAGCAGCAAAGCCTGACTTGGGAAATCGTTGCAGAAAAACGGGGGAGTTGGAAACAAAGCAGAACTGGAGCGGGTGATGGAAACAGAAAAATGCGTCTAACCTTATGATTTAAAAAAAAATTCTCGCGTTCAGCAAGACACGATTGCCGACATTATGTACGGTTAGATTGCCGTTGGCAATCTCAACTGATCGGCCATGCTCCATAGTAGTCCTCCTACTGCCACCAACAGCTACTAAGCTCCTTCTCCACCATTAACAAGCGCAACCACCACTGCACTAACGCCATAACCACCGGCGTAGAGGGGAAGCACCCCTTCAATCATGTGATGCTAAGAAGAGAGTCCATACATTACTGACTTCTCTTTTAAGCCGACACTGCTTTTCCAACTGAGCATATCGACGACCATGCGTAGGCGCCAGCTGAACACACCCCCGACGCTACAGCCTAGGAGGTTGACACCCACCGATGGAACAACAGTTCTGCAATCTGATGGTGTTTCTAGTTGGCAGGCGTACAAGCACGTCTTTCAGATAGGCATACAGGCCATGCCCGCTCAGTCGCGCTTACTGGATCAGGCTCATAATGGCAACCGTTCGCTGCCCAATGACTCAGGAGCAGATCTAGTTTTCGACCCAGTTATTGTCGATCGGTGTTTCGCCGGTATCGAGGTATCGTGTCAACTCCTCCCAGCGTTTGAGGCTGTAGTCGATGACACGAGCCATTCCCAAGCTATCCGGCGCCGGATAGCGCTGCGTGATCAGCCATCGATGCAAGATCTTGGGGATCGGCTGGGCCCGCCCTTCCCAAATCTGTCAGCGCGTATCGGCGGACAACTCGGCCACGCCGGCGCGGGCGAAAATCCGTTCCTGACGATACAGCGGCAGGCGATCTGCGAACCAAGCCACCAGCACCTGCGCCTGTCTGAGCGTGTCGCACTGCTCGCGCAGCGCATGTACAGCACCAGTTCCTCCGCATCGGGTGATCCAGCGATGCAATGCTCATGACAGCCAGTATGTCAATGCAAAGAAAAACGGACACTAACGTTTTAATAGCGGGTTCATTAATGAGCCCTCTCTCCCTCATCTCCTTGACCGTTTCACAATGGTAACTTCAACGTGAGCGGTGCCATGCGGCTCCAACAGGATAAGGTCACCGGCCTGCATATGCGGGCAAAAGCGCCCTGGGTCTGTAAGGGCTGCTACACAACCTGCCATCACAGAGACAATAGTGCTTTGGGGCGATGCCCGCTTTTTGTTGCCAGCCAGATTTACCCAGTGGATTCCCGGCGGTACGTCAACGCCAGATTGGTCGATGGCCAGACGACACGCTCACCGGCAAAACCCTGCATACGGCACCACGGCAAGCCTAGACTGCAGTTCCAGAGCGTCCCTTTCTGGAACTGCTTTACGAGACCAGCACCCGGGGAAGCCTCGAAGAGGCCCGATACTTGTTCGACTGTCTGCGACCGCCCTGCAGGGACGTAGTACGCACACGGGACTGGCAATAACCCGGAGCGGACGGGCCCCGAGCCTCATCGGGGCTGGGCTGGTTAGGAGGACGGTAAAAAACTGAAGACCTCCTGGCTTAACCCGCCATTCCATTGGCGATGCGTAAGGCGGTGCGACCAATTCGTATTGCGCAAATGCTTGGCGAATTCTCACTCTACACCTCGATGGTCAGAGAATTGAGAAGTCGACCAATAGTCGACTGGGTAACCTCGGCTTGACGCATCCTCTTCGAGACGGCATATTTAAAATTGTCTTAATGGAGGCCTTGCGATGACAAACGTACCGAACCTTCCGCAGAACTTACCACCCAATTTGGAAGAAAAACTGAAAAAATTCCTTGAAGCTTTGACCGAGGAAGAGCAAAAGAAACTTCATGATGGGCAAAAAATTTATCTCGACCCCAACCAGACGCTTTGGTACGTTGCCTATAAGACGACAGCCTAGCTCTGACCGTAGATAAAACATCTGACGTGTCTCACGCATCGTTCGTGGCGTATGTGATGTAATGTTTTACCCCTCAATGGAGCGCCTATGCCTGAACAGACAGATATCACCCGTATTGATTTACCGCTTTGGCAGGGGGTGCATCGTCTCTTAGATACCTTCATTGTTGCAAGGGACGAGGACGACTTTGTCATCGCATACACCCCCGATGCACGTGAGGGAGCGGCGTGGGTATATATGGCGTTAGAAGGGCGCGGGTATCGGGTCAGAATCACTCCGATGTCACCGCTCCATGACCCTGATTTTGAGGCTCGCCTAAGAAACATAGTGCCTCGCACTCGTGCCGATCCGGGACGCTGCGTATTAATTATTTTGGAAATGGACACCATGTCTCACAACGATGTCGTGAGACGATGTTTCTTAGAGTATGAATCATATCAATATCAAGTAGTGCGAACGATTAATTCGAATAGGGATCTATTCACCATCGGATTGCAAGTTCCGCCAAATGTCCTTTCCGCATTAAATGCGAGCCTTATGTATGCAATGGCAGGTAGCAAGCACATTGAAGTCTCAACGCCTGCCGGAACACTGTTGTCAATTGAACTGGAGCAGAACCTATATAAGTGGATTAGTAATCGCGGAATACCACAACCTCGAAAATTCATGGTATTGCCAGCGGGAGAGGTGGCAACGTACCCCGCAAACATTTCCGGAAGGCTAGTGGCTGATTTCGCAATAAATGTTAATTCTGTTTTTTCAGGGGATGCTCGGCTGGATTCCTCGCCAGTGACTGTGGAAATACAAGATGGTTTAGCGGTGGATATTCAGTGTGAAAACCGAAAAATGCTTGCGTTCTTGGAGCAGGCCTTTACAAGGCGAAACTCTCGCCGAGTCGGTGAATTAGGCTTTGGCACCAATAGTGCGGTCATAAAACCGGTATCGGAGAACTCACATCTTAATGAGCGCACTCCGGGCATTCACATAGGCTTCGGCCAACACAATCAAACAGACGAATTAACTGGCTATTCGTGCGACATACACATTGATCTTATCGCTAAGGGTGGGATGGTTCGTTGCCTAGATACGAGCATAGAGTTCGATCTTACACGAGTAGTGCCGACGGATAGGCCCCACCCGCCAGTAGAGATGAGCGAGGATGTCTTTTCAGGTGATGATTGCTGTGGCCTAGGTGCCGCAAGTATGAATTAGACAATAGACATATGACGGAAGCGTATTCGCTCTACCGAATTATTAAACTGGCCTTGGGCGGAGTGTCTATCTCATATGAAAGAGACGTACCAACTCCAGAGCTTGTGTGTCATGATGGTGTGTCTATTGGTGACTACGAGTGCTTGGCACTTCCGCTAATTGAGCAAGGAGGTGCGCGTGCGTTGGTGCTACATGCATGGGAATTTGCTAAGGCACATTTTCCCTTTGGGGCACGTATCGGAGAGCCTCAGACAACGCCGTTAAGGGTGACTCGTATTGACCTAGGGCGAGCGCCCAATTGTGAGGAAATCGTTTCAGCTTCTTCCCCCCAGCTGCCCGGTTTCATCCAAATCGGCGTTCCTGATAAGCGCTCGTACGCTCTTCGCATCTCATCTCTGCTAGTTCATGAAAGCATGCATCAAGCGCTGTATTTGCGGGAGATACATTCCAAGCCCTTCATTGAGAATGCCCTTGGTTATTCACCTTGGAAGAAACGCTTGAGAAGCGCGCGGCTTGTGTGGCATTCTTGGTGGACGTTTGCAGTGCAATATGCTTACCTGATTCAAATACTTTCTAATGAGCCATCTATCATTGAAGTGGATCCCGGACTGGTAAAGTTCACAGCAGAACGGAAGGCGGAACTAGAGATCGCTTTCTTTTCAATTCGAAGCTGCAACACATTTCTTGAGAGCGAGGCGTCGGCATGCTTGGAGGCAGCTACACTTGTTGATACCCTTACCGAGAACGCCTCCTGCGTCCCTGGCTTTGCTCGTGCCTATGAACTTGCCGCGCAAAGCAAAGCTACTGATTTCAGTAATTGGATTCATAGTCTCGACACCGAGTGAGATAGTCCGAGGTCGAAGATTATGGTGCTGCCTCCCCAGCGCGGCCAGGCATCAGCATAAAAGGACCAACCTGGGCAGCTTGGTGGCAGCCCCATCGCTGGGGAAATGTCCCCACATCTTTACCGCTCGCCATAACAGAACGTTGATGCTCTCGACGGCTTTGATGGTGTAAATCACCTTGCGGATAATGGGCGGGAACATAAAGAACGAGATCACGCGGTCCCAAGGTCGACGCCACACTTCTGTGATCAGCTGGTAGCGTTGACTCTAAGGGCCTTGCTTGAATGCCGCTCATGCAGCTAGCACCGCCTCGATAGTGGCCGCCATGTAGCTCGCGCTACCACCGCCCACCACTCCTTCCAACCGGTTTAGTCCGGGCTAGGTAGGGCAGATCAGATGCACTATGCAGGTTTGCGCAGCGTCGTGGTCGAGAACACCGCATTCAGCGACTGCTGCACGCCCTTTAATCCATCGGTGGCGGCGATCAGGATGGCCTTGGATGCAACGAGTCTTGAGCTCGTTGAACACCATCATCCAGAACTTGGCTCTTTCGGGGTGCTATATCCACAGCCCCGAAGATTTCCCAAGTACCCCACCAGTGCCAGATAAACAGCCTTGTTGCAGACCACGCCGTCTTCGCTGATCTTGACTCGCTGCGCGTCGAAAAATACAACCAGAAGCATGGTCTCCAAGGGGCGGGGCTGCTAGGCCGTGACCTAGTCCATTACCGCGTCAGTCACCGTCTGATGAATTCCCGCGAGAGTACTGTCTCGTACTGCCCAGCCAAATTGATCCAGCAACTCCGCCGGTATCGCCTGCAATTCCCGAAGAAGCGTCTTTTTCTTAGCAGCCTAACATGCCCATTGAGCGACATGTTAGGTCTCAAATAGAAAATTTACTTTTGAGCTGACTCTGCTTTTCCAAGCATGTCGACGATCATACTCAATGCAAAGTCTTTAATTCTAATTTCGTCAATGATATGACCTAAAACGACATCTAAAACAGAACCTGGCTCGGCCATACATTGTGATGTATCGCACTCACACGCCCACGCTCATCTCGCGTCTACTTCCAAGTAGTGAAGTGCTGTCAGCCACCGCGAGATGGGTCACAGCGATGATTTATTTTGTCATTTCAACGCCATCAGACTGTCACTGAACTCTGCTAGGGCCCAACTAGTCTTTACGCGCGCGTTGTACCCGAAAACACTGCTTGCATAATTGTCGTATGACATAAACATGTCGCCTCTCCGGCCGCTAGCCATGAACTCGTTACACAGACGCGGGCATTAGAGCGGATTTTTCCGCGAAGGAGAGCCTCGGGTTAGCCGCGTCCATGGGAGCTTTCTAGAGAGTCTTTATGCCTACGCGCTCTCTTGTCCCAAAGCGATCCATGGAGCACACACACGAATGGCCAATGGCATTTTTTCCATTCTCAGGCCTCAGCGTGGGATGCAAAGGGGTGGTTTGGGGATGCGCAATTCAACCTATACCAACAATATTAAAGTTTTCTACTCACCCATTGAAGCCGCGATCCGTTGGAGTGGACTTATTGATCACGAAAGCGAGATTATCCGCCTCTGGTGCGATACGAATCAGGCGTCGCAGCGTCAGTTCGCACAATGGCCCCACTTGCAGTTGAATCTAGATCGCATCTTCGACGGAATAGTACACGGTGACTTGCCTTACGGTCGCTGCGGCATCACGTGCGATGATCCAACCCTTGTCTCCGACCCAGACCTAACCGTGCGACATGTTGACCTTCGCACCTGGATTCAACGCCACTATCCCGACCAACGACCAGAATTCCTGTTCGATGCATTCGAACGTACCTTACATCCCGCCATCGACGTCGAGCTCATTCAAAATCTGATTATCGAACGGGAGCTTCTGCGGGCCACTTACGCAAGCTGCACCCGCCGCTTGGAGGAGCTTCAAGCTTCACACGAATTGCTACAACAAGACTATGCACGCATACAAAGCAAGCACTCCATGGAAGAAATCAGTCCGCGTGCCGAAGCAACCTATCTCAACATTATCGGCGCTTTACTCCACGTAATGCTCACTCACTCTCCGTCTGGGACGCCGTACTCGACGTTCCGAAGTCAGGAGGCCATCGTCAGTGTGCTAGTTGCCCACCAC
This sequence comes from Alcaligenes sp., assembly GCF_050255915.1. NCBI lineage: Bacteria > Pseudomonadati > Pseudomonadota > Betaproteobacteria > Burkholderiales > Alcaligenaceae > Alcaligenes > Alcaligenes sp. The sequence goes on along the minus strand of NZ_JBFWIQ010000015.1, from coordinate 83,337 downwards.
AGCGCGTTGATGGGGATCACTGAACGCACGCTACATGCCAAGTTTGCCGAGGCCAATCGTCGACTCGCAGCACAAATTGCCTAACCGCGCAACACTGTACATGCAGTCACCGATACTGCATTTGCAGTGGCCTGAATCTATCAGGACGAATTCAATTGGGATCACAAACAACGAAGCGCCAGTAGCGCCAAGGAGTGATCACCATGGATCAGCAGACACCGTCCGAAGTGAAGGACAACGAGCGACGTATCTTACGCCGCGCCGAAGTTGAAGCAAAGACCGGCTTCAAGCGCGCTCACATCTACAAGCTCATGGATCAAGGGAAGTTCCCCAAGGCCATGCGTCTGGGCGTGCGAGCAGTGGGCTGGGATTCTGCCGAGGTCGAGCAGTGGATAGCCGACCGCCGCAATGAGCGCATCTAAAAGCCTCTGAAATTGCCAGATGTCCTTGAAAAGGAATTTCGCTCATGCTTGCAGTATCCCTGATCTCCACAAAAAAAAGCGTTGGTAAAACCACCGTTGCGGCAAACCTCGACGCGTTTGTTGCAGACGCGGGCTTACGCGTGCTCCTGCTCGATTTGGACACGCAACCGACCTTGTCTTCCTACTACGAACTAACGCATCGCGCTCAAGGGGGTATCTACGAGCTTCTGGCCTTCAACGAACGCAACCTGGCTTGTTTGGTATCGCGTACCGTCGTCAACAACCCAGATGTGGTGCTTTCCAACGACGAGCACCACCAGCTCAATACCTTGATGCTGCGCGCACCGAATGGCCGTCTGCGACTACGCAACTTGATGCCAACCTTTCAACCCTACTACGACCTGGTGGTCATAGACACCCAAGACGCACGAAGCGTGTTGCTGGAGATGGATTTGCTGGCTTCCCAGCTGGCCGTATCTCTAGTCACTCCGGAAATCCTGGCTGCGCGCCAACTGCGTCGAGACACGCTGCAGCTGATAGAGAAAATCGAACCATACAGCAAGCTTGGCATCGAACTGCCCGTCTTGCAATTGCTGATCAACCGCGCTCCAGCCGTTTCGTCCAATTCCCGTCTCATCTTGCAGACACTGCGCCTGATTTTTCAAGATCAGACCAGAATCCAAGTACTGGATACGGAACTCCCTGCCATTGAAGCCTTTCCGCGCGCCGCTACGTGTGGAATGCCTGTGCATTGGGTCGAGTATCGCCCGCCGTTCGGTAGAGTCGCTCCTGTCGAGTTCGGCAACATTCGTAGCCTCGCCAACGAATTATTCCCGCAATGGCTACAGCGATTTTCCGCGGTGACCGGTCGTCCGCCACTGCCTCTAGATACACGGAGGCCACATGGCGAACGCACATGAGTTGTCCCGAGGCCACAAGCGGCTGCGGGCTCTAATAGAATTCGCTATTGGCGAAGGTTGGCACGTTAAGCGCACGCCAGGCGGCCATCTTAAATTTACCAGGTCAGGTTACGCCGCAATCTACACCAGCTCGACAGCTGGCGACCACCGAGCGGCCCTTAACGCCCGAGCTCAGATCCGCCGCGCCGCGCGTGAGGCCCAATCCCAAGCGCAGGGGGACCGTCATGGCTGAAATGACCCCTCAGAAGATGGCTGGCAAGCTACTCGCGGCCGTGTTCGATCGCAGCGGCCCGCCCGTGCAGGCCTTGAGCGATCCGATCGCCGACACTCCCATGGTCGTGACCCTGGACCAGTTGCGTCCCTACGACCACGACCCGCGCAAGAAGCGCAATCCGGCCTACGAGGAAATCAAGGCATCGATCCGAGAGCGTGGCCTGGACGCGGCACCGGCTGTCACCCGACGGCCTGGCGAGGACCACTACATCATCCGCAATGGCGGAAATACGCGACTAGCGATTCTGCGCGAACTGTGGTCGGAAACCAAGGATGAGCGGTACTTCCGAATATCGTGCTTGTTCCGGCCATGGCCCAGCCGCGGCGAAGTGGTCATGCTGACCGGGCATCTTGCCGAAAATGAACTGCGCGGTGGCCTCACTTTCATCGAACGTGCCCTCGGAGTCGAGAAGGCGCGCGAATTCTACGAGCAGGAAAGCGGCGCTATCTTGAGCCAATCCGAACTGGCCCGCCGACTCGCTGCAGATGGCTTTCCGATCCAGCAGTCACACATCAGCCGCATGAACGACGCAGTGCGCTATCTACTGCCCGCGATTCCCTCCGTTCTCTATAACGGGCTCGGCCGTCATCAGGTCGAGCGCTTGTCAGTCATGCGAAATGCGTGTGAACGCACCTGGGAGCGTTACGCAAGGGGACGCTCCGAGCTCCAGGATTTCAACGAATTCTTCCAAGAAGTGCTCTCTCAGTTCGACGTGCAGGCCGATGAGTTCTCCACCCAACGCGTACAGGACGAACTGATTGGTCAAATGTCCGAGCTGCTGAACATAGACTACGACGTTCTTGCCTTGGAACTGACTGAATCCGAGAGCCGCCATCGTGCCTTAGCCAGTGACCCAACGCCACCCTCAACCCCACCTGTGTTGCCTGAGCCAGGAACAATTTCACTTCCGCCTGCCGATATCGCCCCTCCAGTCTCAAATCCTTTACCAACCCCGGTAAGCCCCCCCATATCCGCTCCCTCGGCACATCAGGGCGATACGGACGACGAACAGACTGAAGAGGCCAGTCAGACACCGGATGGTGACTTACTTCAAAAGCATATCGTCTCTCCGGCGCTAACCACCGAACGACTGCAATCCATCCAACGCTTAGTTGCCGAGCAGCTAGGTGATGCGCTACCACCGGAGTTCTCAGCAAGCGTTTTGCAGTCCATCCCAGTACAGGTTGGCGGACTCTACCCAATCTCCGATGTCTGGTACATCGATCCCAGTCTCGACTCGCCTGAGCGTTTGCGTATTCATATTGCACAGTTCGCACGCGAAATTGCAGGTGAAGCAGATCTGGAAGAGTGTATCGAGGACAGTACGGCTGGAATCGGTTTCGCCTGCCGTAAACCGACACAGCCCGCGGCGGAGCCGTTTGGCCGTTCAATCTTGGCGCTACTTGCATGTTTTGCCGGTCAACGATCCGCTGAACTTGGCCTAGATGACGGACAAGTCCTCACCAACCTACCGACGCTGCTACACGGGCAGCACGGCGAATTCCGACGGCTAAGTGACACTGCGCTGGTCAAGCTGTTTCGTTTGCTGCGGCTGGCCCGACATCTGTACGATCTGGAAGCCGGGCCTGCGGCCTCCGGAAGTTGAGAGGGAAAAGCCAGCATGTCCGCCCAAAACCCCCTCAACCAGGCCGTCATTGCCCAAGCTCTCTATGATCTGCGCAATGGTCAGCTGCGACGCTGCAAATTGATGGGATTTGGCGAGGAAGAACTGGACGCTCTCAAACACCCTGCGCTAATCAGCGTGCTGGCCAATGCCAGCGTTTCCTGGTGTTCGGTGACGGTCAACCGCGAAGTGGTCCGACGTCTGCTCCAACAGGCGCGAGATGTAGAGAAAGAGATCGCCACTGTTGATCGTATGCTTCGACTAGGCGCGAGTACCGAGATGGTCAGTCGGTTCTTTGGTTTGACTCACCAAGAAGTGGCGCTTCGGCGCGATATCCTCGGCCTGCCCAAACGCAAAGGCCGCCACCCTGTACTGGATGAGCAACAAGACACCGAACTGTGGCGACGCTGGAAGGCCTTGAACGACGCCACGACTGTCGATCTTGAAGACGAAAGCTCCATCCTCGACGCCACCATGGACTTGGCCGAAGTTATGTCGTTGCCTCTGTCGGTGGTCTGGGCCTCGATCAAGAGCTGGGTCGATCAGGGATTAGGCTGAGCCATGGCGGTGGACCAAACCGTACCACACCGCGGCCCTGTCGCTCTCGCTGACCTGTTCAACACTCCCCTGAAAGACCTTCTTTCGCCAGAGCCCAGCCCGGTCACACCCACTTCCACCCCAAGCTCTTCCGGTGATACCTTCCTATTCAGCGGCAACAGGCACGAGACTGTGCCTCGGAGGTTGTTTCTCGACCGCCGACTAACGCCACTGGAACGGAACGCTTGGCAAGTCTTCCGGTTGATGCTCAACGATGATGGCGTGACCGCATTCCCGACCTACGAGCAGCTACGCCCATGGTTGGCCTCAATGCCCTGCGCCGGACAAGCCTCGCATGAAACTGTGGCGCGAGCCCTGACACTACTGCGCCTCACCCGATGGTTGAGTCTGGTGCGCCGGCGCCGCGACCCTAAAAGCGGCCGTATGCTCGGCAACCTCTATGTCCTGCACGACGAGCCGTTGACGCCTTTTGAAGCGATGCAGCTGGACGCCGATTATTTGGCGCTAGTCAGTCAGTCCCTCAACCACTCAGCCAAGGCCGTGCAGATGGTGGGACTGAACACACTCAAGGAAATCGCCGAAGATCCACTGCTGTCCGGCCGCACGCTGCCGTCGCGGCTGCAGGTCCTGGCCGAGCGTCTCGCCAGCCAAGGCGTTACGGCCACCGAAAGTTGTCCACAACGTGAAAACGACCACAGTTCCGAAGAAGGGAGTTCGAGCCTTCTTCGGAATTGTGATGACCCTGCTTCGGATTCCGAAGCAGGGTCCAAACCCACGCCAGACGTCTCTCTTCGGAATCCGAAGCAAGCCCGTACAGTACGTAGTAATCGTATTAATAAAGTACTTACTACGGCGCAGGCGCGCGCGTTGGACGATCTACGATGGCCCAAGCGCTTCGCAGAACTGAAGGCAGAGCAGAAGACAGGTGCTAGGATGGCATTGCAGCAGGTCGATGTTTTGCTAAGGCAGGCTGTGTTGGACGAGTGGGCCACACGGTGTAGTGGCAATGGCATCCGCAACCCCGCGGGGTATCTATTCGGCATCATCCAACGAGCAATCAATGGCGAGTTCAATGCCTGGGCCAAGAGTGCGACACCCTCCACAGCAATCTCTCCGAACCCGCAGCCGTCAACAGCATCAACTCCTGGACAGCAAGGCAAGCCGGTCTCTCGGGAGTTCGCCAGACAACATATCGAGCAACTGCGCAATCTGCTCGTCAACAAGTAAGCCTGCGTGAACAGCGCTGAAGTAGATGTCCATGGCTGTCAGTAGAGCTATCCCCTGGGGATAATCCCGCAGTCGGGGATGGTGCGATGCAGTCACAGAGCCGACATCGAACACCTGCCGCAACGTCGAGCTATCCGCTCCAACCCAAGCGTGCAGCGCTCGTTGGCGCTCCATGGACCTATCCCCAGGGGATAGCTCACGCCGAAGGCCATCAACAATTCCTAAACCGGGGCTGCGCGAGTTTCAGTTTGTTGACTGACTGCCTTCCACTTCATGCCTGAAGCTGACCGTTCTAACTCTCAAAACGAGCGGACACCATGGCAACCAATGAACCATTGCAACTGAATCTCGGCTCCCTACGCAGCGCGATGTCGCTGACGCTTCACACGCACCACGCTTCCCGCATTTGGCATGGCCGAGCTGCCACCGAGGGGCGACCGGGCATTGTCGGCCTGAACGGCTACATTGCGCAGATGAACAAGATGCGCCGCGGCGCCGAACAGGACGATCCATACTCGGACTGGTGGATGCTGCGTATTGAGGAAAAACTCGACCAAACAAAGGCCACACTGCAATCATTGCATGAACAGGTTGAGCAGGCGCTCGCGAGCGTACCACCGGCGCTGAGCCTAGGTGAGAATCTCAACGTGCAGCCCGTCAAGCTGCCACTATTCGTCAATGCCCAACTCGGCTTTGCCGCCGTCTATCTGCTGGCCGACTACGACGAGATTGCCCGAAAGCTGATCCTCGCCCATCACACAGCGCTTATCGACCGTGGCACCCTCGAGCGTTGGCTCAACGAGGGGGCTCACGCCTTACGCAGCTTGTTCTCACTGGCCCAACAATACCGCTACTCGGGCTGCGTACGCGATGATTTCGCCGCAAATAACGCAGCTGCCCGGGCAGCGCTCGAGAAGTTCGGTGATCTGCCACAGGACGTGCTGGAAGGCACGCGCCGCTCAAAGTTCGCACCGCCCATCGTGCGGCGTGGCCTGCAGCAGCGAAGTGATGAGACTGCCGCTGCCCTCGCAGCGGATGAGTCCGCAACCACCGAGGCACCTGACGCCAATGCAGGCGAGGACGAACAGGCATGAGCGATCCGGCCCGCGACATCCGCTACTTCCATCGTTTGGAACAGACCGCCTTCATGAAGCTGGAACACGCAGCCTCTCTAAAAGGCCTTTTAAAACCCTTTAAAGGTAAAGGGGACTTAGAGAGCTGGGCCAACCATTGCTTTGCCATGCGCGACGAGTTGATTGGTTTGGCGCAGCGACAGGTGCTGCAACAGGTAGTCGGGCACCCCTTCCACCTGCTGCCCATTGAACTGGCCCAACAAACTACTGGCGCAGGAACGGCGTTTCTTCGCTGGCGCAAGCACGACCGGTCAGTCATGGGTGTAACCCTGTGGCAGCAGTTGATGGCCAGCACAGGCACACCGGTCAATCTACTGGCAGACCTGCATGCGATCGAGCTACAGCGCATCACGCTGAACATGCAGATCAGCCTGTTGCACACCTTGGGCAGGCAAGCCCATGAATGCGCCAGCAAGGCCGCCGAGGCAGAAGACGTCTACCTGCGCCGGCTCAAATCCACCCCACCTGCAATGCGCGATCAGTGATTGCGGAAAACCGCCCACAGCCAATCAGGCACGGGTATTTCAACCACATGGAGGTTTCAACATGAGCACCCACTTTTCCGGCGAAGGCAACATTGGTTCTGCGCCAGAGTACCGCGAGTTTCCAAACGGCAACGACGAGCCGCGGCGCTTGCTGCGGTTGAACGTGTACTTCGATAACCCCGTTCCCACCAAGGGCGGCGACTTCGAAGATCGTGGCGGCTTCTGGGCGCCCGTGGAAATCTGGCACCGTGACACCGCGCACTGGAAGGATCTGTACCAGAAGGGCATGCGCGTACTGGTCATCGGCCGCATGGAGCGCGAACCCTGGACGGACAACGAAGAGCAGCCACGCGAAACCTGGCAGATCAACGCACGCAGTATCGGCATCTTGCCGTACCGCATCGAGTCTGTATCGCTCAGCCCAAAAATGCCGCAAGAGCCTGAACCTCAGGTCGACGGCTCATCTTCTGTGCCGAAAGAAACAAAACGCAGGAAATGACCCCGGCATGGAGGGCGGTCCAAATTCTGCGCCGCCCTCCAGTTATCCCCAGGGGATAGCTCTATCAATATCCAACAAACTCCATACGTTCCCTCAAATTGCAGCTTTCGAGGTACTCCGCAATCATGCATTTTGAACCCAAACCATAAGATTAGGATGTCCAGCCATTGCATCCATTAGGACAGCGATCCAGTGATTTCTTCCATAGACTGCACGTCTGTCAACAGCTTGTCTTCGCAGGAAGTTCTGGACACTCAGGCCACCTTCCTGATGGAAATTTCGACAACCAGCAAGAATCTCTGCCACCTCATCGTTACTTAGCTCGCCGTATCGATTGATGAGTTTGAGACGGCGAAAATGAGATTCGATAAGCGCCCACATCTCGTCCGCCAAACCAGCAGGCCTTTCCAAAGAGAATGTGGCTCCGACGCCACCCAACGCTGCACACTCGTGCAGCGTGACCGTGACAAACTGCAGATCTGGGATCTGATCAGCGTAAGCATGCAGAAACTGGCGATTTCCTTCAGCGGAAAGCCAATCGTCGTCTTTCGTCGAATTGCACTTCGCGCAACAGGGGACCAAATTAAGCGGATGCACTGCAAACTCCGGGAACCTCACCGCAGGCATATAGTGGTCGAATGTGCCGGGAAGCGTCGTTCCACAAAGTGGACAGTATTTCAAAAGTCGCTTGGGTTGCGCATCTTTGATTGCCTGTTTCAACTGGGTTAAGGGCTGCGTAGTGCCGTTGTAACAAGCGCGCAGGCTCTCACTAAGTTGCAGTGCATCCGCATGGCACCGGAGTCCGGCCAAAGTGCCTCTACCGATGGCTTGTTCATATGCTTCATACCGCTCTTCAATTAGCGCATGAGCGTTGGTGAGCAAGGCTCGGGTATTACGATGCTTCCTGTCCCGTATCGCCATATAGCGAGCTAGATAGGTTGGGACGGCTGGCAAAGAGGTCAGATTTTTCACTTTTTCTTGCCCGCCTTCTTTCCATACTGCGCCAGCAGATATGCTTGTGCATTGAGGCTGAGACCGCGATCAAACCGAGCTGCTACTTCCTCGGCTGACTCGTCAAAAGCAAGATCCTTCAATACTCTGCGATAGACATTCTCAACTTCGATGGTTTCAAACACATGCTTGGTTAGCTCGGTCACACTTTCGCCGAAGCTTTCAATAGACAATGGATGAGCAATTGTTAAATTCTGCTCCCGCTCAAATACGAGCACTCTCTTGGCCGGAATCTCTTGGATCACAACGGGTGAGTGAGTCGCAACTACTGCATATGAGTCGAACCTCTCCAATATATCCGAGAGCACTAGAAACAGGCTGGCGACAGCGTTCGGATGAAGATGTGTTTCGGGCTCATCAAAGAGAACGAGCGAGTTGGGCTGGATCCAAGCGAGCAAAGCTGTCACGAAGTGGGCCAAGATGGATTGACCGGAACTAAGCAAGGATAAGGCCTTATCCTCAGTTGCTGAGTTATCGATTTCTTCTTGCAGGCTCGTCGTTAACTGGTCGCTAAGATCACCTAGAATGGTCTGCATGTAGTCAGTCCAGGCGGACTGCAAACCAAGCTCACGAATGCGACCTTGATTCCGGCGGTAGGTTTCAACTAGCGAAACCCGCGACAATCCACCTTTTTCGTTTCTAATGCCACAATAAACATAACTACTGGAGCTATCAGGGGCCGGTCGCTTGAAGCGATCGAAAGCACTGTATGAGATAGTTATCACGCGGGTGAACAGAGGACGACCACCGGGAAATCGTTCTTCTCTTTCCGTTAACCTCTCGGCTGAGGTACGCGAAATCTGCGCAAGATCAGCCCCTAAACTAGCGAGAAAACGGGTCTTTCCAACCGCATTGCGACCAATAATGCCAACAATGCGACCTGGAATGGGATCTTTGGGGTTGAAAGCAAACGTTGCTTTTACATCTTCATCTGCACCTTCGATCGAACCGATATAAGTGAAGTCGAGCTTTTCACGTACTGGCTCCCCCATAACCCATGCGCGACCGAAACGGCGGGCGCGATGAGCTCCATTCTCGCGCATCATGGCATTTCGGAAGGCTGTGGTGGGCTCGAAGTCAGTCGCGAATGCAGGCCGCCAAGCGATATCACGCAGTGAGTCAAGGACGGCTGTTGCCTTTCTTCCTAAGTGTTTATGTAGAAGCTTGTAGTAGTCATCCTCCTGCCCAAGAGACACAAACTCCTCTCCCAATTCAGAGAATTCGTCTGGTAATTCTGTGACTTCTGCCAGTTTGATGGGCTCACCCTGCGTGCTCGTCCGTTGGAGAATTTTGACTGCTCCGAGGCGAGCGCTATTCCCGTCGTTATCAACGTAGCTGAGATGAAACTGCACCTTATGCCCGTAGTCATCCCAGTTATCAGTAGTAAGAATAAATACCGGGCGCGGCAATCGCGGAACAGCTTGCTTCCGTGTACGGATCAGAAATTTAAGTTTTGATGGCAAGCCTTATCTCCTTCATGCAGATAATTTTTTCTCAGATTGAACAGACCTACATAGAATAAGCGCTAACTACTTACCGGCTAGAGAATGGCAACGCACACTCACAACCCAGGGAATTTAAACCATTTTCCATATAATCTATACCAGTCCAGCCTCGAGTCGATGCTTTTGGGGCCGTCCCGCAAAAGCTTTCAACCCAAGGACGGCGATGGCTCAGAAACTGCCGGAGCCTAATCGATCAGTGACCACCAGAGGCACGCAACGCGGCCATGCCAGACCACAACGGTCTGAGGGACATGCTGCGGCCTCATGAACAGCTTGCAGGCTTGCACGCGCGTACCGCTCGCAGACTCCTGATCCCACAATAGTCTCCGCTTCATTTCATCGATTGAAAGCGGTCGGAACCGCATGCGTCTTGTTTGCTGCTGCGACTGGTGACGTCCGGCATCCTCGTTTCCATCAACTCAATGAACCACGGAATTCGGATGGAAGGACATGCGGCTGTATTTGTGCGAGAAGCCCTCTCAGGGCAAGGACATTGGCCGAATTCTCGGCGCTACCCAACGCGGTAAAGGCTGCCTCAACGGCCCCGGCGTCACCGTTACTTGGTGCATTGGCCATCTTGTAGAATCAGCAGCGCCCGAGATCTACGACACGGCACTCAAGCGCTGGTCGTTGGACCAGTTGCCCATCATTCCCCAGCAATGGCGGGTCGAGGTCAAACCCAAGACTGCCGCGCAATTCGAGGTCGTTAAGGCGCTTCTGGCAAAGACGACCCATCTTGTCATCGCCACCGATGCTGACCGCGAGGGCGAGCTGATCGCTCGCGAGATCATCGACCTATGCGGCTACCACGGCCCAATCGAGAGGCTATGGCTGTCTGCGCTCAACGATGCATCGATCCGCACCGCGCTTGGCAAGCTACGGCCATCTTCCGACACGCTGCCGATGTACTACTCGGCGCTGGCACGCTCGCGCGCCGACTGGCTCGTTGGCATGAACCTCAGCCGGTTGTTCACAGTGCTGGGCCGGCAGGCTGGCTACGACGGCGTGCTGTCGGTCGGGCGCGTCCAGACGCCCACACTTAAACTCGTAGTGGACCGTGACCGTGAGATCGCGGCTTTCAAGTCCGTGCCGTTCTGGGCCATCGACGTGTCCCTGTCCACAGGTGGACAGTCGTTCAATGCGCAGTGGGTACCGCCCGATGACTGTACCGACAACGCCGGTCGCTGCCTGCAGCAGCCCATCGCCCAGCAGGCCGTGCAGCAGATCCGCGCTGCTGGCAGCGCTCAGGTGGTATCGGTCGTCACCGAGCGCGTGCGCGAAGGTCCGCCGCTGCTGTTTGACCTGGGGACGCTCCAAGAAGTTTGTTCCAAACAGATGGGACTGGACGTGCAAGAAACTCTGGAGATCGCCCAGGCCCTGTACGAAACGCATAAAGCCACGACGTACCCGCGCTCAGATTCCGGCTATCTGCCTGTAAGTATGTTCGCCGAGGTGCCCTTGGTCCTGGACAGCCTGCTCAGGACCGATCCCTCGCTGCGCCCAATCATGGACCAGCTCGACCCCGCCCAGCGCTCGCGCGCCTGGAACGATAACAAGGTGACTGCTCACCACGGCATCATCCCCACGCTAGAACCCGCGAACCTCTCTGCGATGAGCGACAAGGAGCTGGCCGTGTACCAGCTCATCCGGGCGAATTACTTGGCACAGTTCTTGTCCCACCACGAGTTCGACCGCACCGTCGCCGAGTTCTCCTGCAGCCAGCAGAATTTGGTCGCCACCGGAAAGCAGGTGGTCGCCCAGGGGTGGCGCCTGGTGCTGGCCGAGCCGCAAGCGGACGAGGACGGTGAAGCCACGGCGCGCAGCCAGGTACTCCCCCCGATGCGCGAGGGCCTGGAGTGCCAAGTGGCCGAGGCCGAAATCAAAGCGCTCAAGACGTTGCCTCCGAAGGCCTACACCCAGGGCGAACTGGTCAAGTCGATGAAAGGCGTGGCGCGCTTCGTCACCGATCCGCGCCTGAAGCAGAAGCTCAAGGACACGACGGGAATCGGCACCGAAGCCACGCGCGCCAACATCATTGCCGGTCTACTGACGCGCGGCTACCTTATAAAGAAAGGACGCTCCATCCGCGCATCTGATGCAGCTTTCACACTGATTGACGCCGTACCTGCGGCAATTGTCGACCCCGGCACGACCGCTGTTTGGGAGCAGGCGCTCGACATGATCGAGGCTGGACAGCTCACGCTGGACATGTTCATCGGCAAGCAGGCCGCCTGGATCTCGCAATTGATAGCGCAGTACGGCAGCATGTCCCTGTCCATCAACGTTCCCCAAGGACCTGCTTGCCCACAATGCGGCACACCTACACGCCAGCGCCAAGGCAAGAGCGGTCCATTCTGGTCGTGCAGCCGTTACCCCGACTGCAAAGGCTCGCTGCAGGTCGAATCCCGCACATCCAAACGCGGCCCTTCTCGCTCACGAAACAGCGGCAAAAAAAATTCCTGAGCGACCCCGTTATCCGTGAGCCATGCCTGCCCAATGGCGGCGTGGCCCGTGTCCCGCATACCCAGCGGGACGCCCAGCGCGCAACGCCTTCTTTTCCCTGTGCGCGTCCCGCTCAGCTACCTCGGCTGCGGGACTGAAGGTAGCTTCTCCGCGAATCGCCTCCTGCGCGTTCTGCTGTTCTGTAATTTTCCGCCTCCACGAAGGGTCTCCAGGTAGTTTGCCAGATAATGCGAAGCACCTGGAGACCCTTCGTGGTCAGCGGTATTCGATGCCGTGCCCAACGGCGAAAAGCTGGGCTCCCTTTGTGCGCGGATGTGCGCCAGATGATGCCGACCCCAGCCACGACATGGGTCGGGTGTGACTGCTGACAGCAGACGGTTCTAGCGACAACCGGGCCTGCCAATCAGCCCACGGGTGGTTTTTCTCCTCCCGAGCCGACGGCCATTGGGCTGTCGGCGCCTTTCTCCTGCCCACCAACGCACCGGCCCTGGGCCACACGAACAGGAGAACCAACATGAACCCTCAACCCCGCCATTCTCTGGGCATGCCGCGCAATCCGCCGCTGCTCTACGGTAGTGTGTGCAGTGGCATCGAAGCTACGAGCCTTGCCTGGCAACCGCAAGGCCTTGAAGCTGCTTGGTTTGCAGAAACCGAGCCGTTCCCAAGTGCCGTACTTGCCCACCACTACCCGCATGTGCCCAATCTGGGCGACATGACCGAGATCGCCCGCCAGGTTCGCGACCGCGCTGTACCAGCGCCAGACATTCTGGTGGGCGGTACGCCGTGCCAATCCTTCAGCATTGCTGGAAGCCGCCGGGGCCTGAATGACCCGCGTGGTGCCTTGACCCTTGCTTACGTGGAGTTAGCCAATGCCATCGACCAAATCCGCCATGAAGACGATCACTCGTCAGCCACCATCGTCTGGGAAAATGTTCCGGGCGTCCTCAATGACCGCAGCAACGCCTTTGGCCACTTTTTGGGAGCACTTGCCGGCGAAAGCCGTCCACTCGAGCCGCCAGGGGAAAAGTGGGCGCACGCAGGTTACGTGTCTGGCCCCCAACGCCGCATCGCCTGGCGCGTGCTCGACGCTCAATATTTCGGCGTCGCCCAGCGTCGCAAGCGTGTGTTTCTTGTGGCAAGTGGTGGAAATAACCTCGATCCCGCCGAAGTACTTTTTGAGCGCGAAGGCCTGCGCAGGGATTCTTCAGCGAGCAGCGCGCCGTGGCAAGAAGCTGCCCGAACTGCTGGATCTGGCACTCAGGCAACAGACGGTTGGTACGCAGGACTGAAGCAGCCCTATGGCAAGGTCACGACGACCTTTGGGTTCAGTGGCGGCACCGGCCCCGTCAATATCGCGGCATGCCTGATGGCTGCTGGCCCCAAGCATGACATTCGTACCGAGACGTTCATCACCCATGCGCTAAACACTGCCAACACTGACAAGGGCGGCAGTGAGCACGCTACTGGCAAGGACGTACCGATCATTGCCTTCTCTGCCGAGGATTGCGGTGCAGATGCCACGGTACAACGGGCGCCCACGTTGCGGGCGAGCGTACGATCTGCGATTGCCTTCGCACAGAACAATCGCGGCGAGGTGCGCTACGAGTCAGGCCATGGCCAAGTGGCCTGCACCGTGCTGTCCAATGGTAAACCGGGCTACGGCATGCCAATGGTGGCGTGCGTGTCTTTGAGGGGTCGTGAGAGCGGCCTGGCAGCCGAGTTAGGCGGTGCCGTATCCCCAGCGTTACGCGCCAGCAGCGGTGGCGCCGACAAGGGGCATGTACTGGCCCCCGACTACGAAGCACATTTCCAGTGCGCTCCAGGTGGTTCAAGCTACGGTGGCTGGACGAAGTGGCGGGTACGCCGGCTGATGCCCATGGAATGTGAACGCCTGCAAGGCATGCCCGATAACTACACGTTGATCCCATATCGCGGTAAGCCCGCTGCAGATACTCCACGCTACAAGGCCATCGGTAACTCCATGGCCGTTCCGTGCATGGAGTGGTTGGGTCACCGTCTTGTGCTGTGCCTGAACAAGATGGGCGCAACCTATTCGGATTGATGCACGACAACACTGGAAGTTGCCGCCATTCTCACTCGTGCATCACCGAAGAATCGGCAGAGCCAGCAGCCACGGTCTCTCAGGCTGCGTCGCGGATCTTCCCGCGCTGACCTCCTTGTCCGCATCGCACCGTGTCGCGGACAGGCGCCTGTCACAGGCGCAGGTGTTGCATATCCCCATGGGCACTTCAGCCCCTTTCCTCTCTAACCGGCCATAGCAGCCCGGCACGCTATCACGCGAGCTTCAGTGCGCGCAGCCAGCCCCCCAGCGCCAGACCGGTGCGAAACCTCATCCAAGGAACCATACCGTGACCACTATCCGTCTCCAGACAAACCAAAACCGTCTTATCGCGGCTTTTCGCCATGCGTTCACCCAAGCCTCGATGCTGGGCGAACTTCTACAGAACGCTCGGCGAGCAAAAGCTCGCCACATCCACATCACCACCGAAGACGACACACTCACCGTCAGTGACGACGGCGAAGGTATCGCCAACCTCCAGGCCCTCATCTGTATCGCCGAATCCGGCTGGGATGAGGAACTAAAAGCCCGGGAAAACCCCTTCGGCATTGGCGTACTATCTACGCTGTACTTCGCCCGCAGCCTGCGCGTGCACTCCCTCGATAAGGCCTTTCGCGCCGCCACCGACGCAATCATCAATGGCGATGACATTGACGTCATCCCAGCCCCTGAGCGGATCGGCACCGAGATCCGCCTGTGTGGCGTTGAGCCCCCCTACAAAGGCCCAACACTGACCCAGTGGGTTTCGCAACAACTATCGAGGCTGTGCGAAGCCTTCCCCGTACGCGTGACCCTTAACGACACGGAGTGCGATCGCCCGCTTGCTCAACCAGGCCTTGCCTGGCGGGATACGGAGGTCGGCAAGGTTCTCATCGATCTACAAGGAACTCCCTCGCAGTACCGCTGCTACCTCCAAGGGCTCCCAATTGGGAGATGGCCTTCTTCCCAACGCCATCAGATTGTGATTTTGCGTGACGATATGATCGCCCGCCCACCGGATCGCCAGCACCTGCTGCATGAAGAGGAGGATGGCAAACGTATTCGCGCAGCGATCGCGCAAGCGTTCCGCCAAGCTCTTATCAAGGCCAAGGAACAAATGCCAGGGGCCGAGTTCGTGACGCAGTATGCAGACACATGCTTATCCTCATCGAATGTGGACCTGCTCAACAGCATTCCTTTTGCCCCCCGTAGCTGGTTCCGCGATTGGGCTCATGAACCACCTGGCTTTCGCAGCCACTGGGGTCGGTACTGGGATCGCCATCCAGCCGATGGGGTCATTTCTCGCGAAGCACTCCAAGAGCTTGGTGTCTGGTCTATCGACGCCGAAGATGAAGACGATATTCCTACAGCCGAAGTCTATCTGACAGCCAGAGAGGCTTTCGTACTGGAGGAGCAGCGTCTGGACAGTGAGCACTGGCTAAAAGACTTAGTCCGCTATGCAGACCCGGATCAGATCGGCATCCACCACGGCGAAGTTCTCCACGTGGACAATAGCTTGCCATTGAACGGCGACATCATCGGCATCACCTTGGTTGGCACCTTGTCCACCAGTATTGGAGGTGAAACCCGTGAGTATTCCGTAGTCGCCATTCGCAAGGACGGTAGGCTCTATGTGACGCCCCATGCGGGGAATGTCACCAGACTATTGTCCGATTACATCTTCGATGATCGATACGACGAAGATCGTGAGAACGAGGATGTCCAAACGATCGCCACGTTCATCGCAGTCGGATGCTCTGACTCGCCGGCTCGTGCAATCGAAGAACTGTTGCCCAGGTCCTGGCGATACACACCGCAACCCAAGCTTGCTGGTGCCGCCGTGAGCCTGAACTTCGATGTCGAAGGAAAACTCATCAACGTGCAGTAACCCATTCTTCAGCTCCCTCCGGGGAGCTTTTTCTTGGAGTAAAGCAATCCGGTAGCGATGAGTCCCGATTGCCAGATGACGCAAGCCAACACAGCGTTGATGCTCTATGACGTGTCTTGCTGCCATTGCAGCACCATGCCTGCAGCCAGGGTTTTCAGGCTGCCGTGGGATTCTTCCATGCCACCCGTCAGTTCGCTTCGGCATCTCACCGGCGAACGCTGCCCACCGGGGCATCGATGCCTCCTTTCTCCAACCCTCGGGATGGTCGCCACATCCCGTCCAGGGCGTGTCGCCACCCGGTTGATATCAGGACTTTCCATGCAAACCATCACCAAACAAAACCGCATCACACTGAAGAACCTTAAAGTGGCCGACTTCGCAAGTGAAGAAACACTATGCTTTACCGCAACTGTCGTGTTTGATGGCAGTTCCATCGCCCAGGCCCGCAACGACGGTCATGGTGGGTCGACATTCCTACACGCGCTCAAAGGCAAAGAGCAGTTGCTATTTGAAGCCCAAGCCTTCGCCAAAGGCTTACCGCCAGCATTACTGGATCTCGATCAAGAGGGAGAAGACCCCCATTCCATCAATATGACGCTCGATTATCTGGTCGAAGAGTTGGCTGCGTCCATTCACGGAGAACGCAAAATCCGAGCAGCGTTCAACCGTGATATTGGCAACAAGGTCTTATTCATCAAGAGTGATAAACTGCTGTTCATTAAGGGCATCAAGCTGAAGGCTATCAGCGACCGCAAGGCGTATTTCGATTCACTGCGAGCCCGACAAGCCCAGCCTATTATCATTCTCGCCGAACTATCTACAGACCAAGCGTTCGACCTATGGAAGCAGCATGTCCTGGGCGATCAGGCTGATTAACCAAAATTGATGCACGACCTTGCACGCCCCGCACTCGAAGCGGGGCTGCTTCCTTTTTTAACTCATTCCTTGCGTAGCATCAGCCCATAACGACGGCGCTCATAGCAATGCCGCATGCACTCTGATGCTTCGCGCCAAGCCTGCTTATCGATAGCCTTTTGCTGGGCTGGGGCAATAGACGGAAGGGTCGCAGATGCTGCTAAGTAGAAGTCCATGCCCTCACGCGGTGGAATACCAAGACTAGGCAACTGGAAGGGAAGATTTGGTTCGGTGATGTTCGTCAAAATGGCTGCCAGCGCCCACCTCGCCATTCTGTCGAAGAAACCATCAGGATGTCCTTGGCTCCAGTAACGCAACATATCCAAGCAGGCAAAGCACATTGCATGGTATCCCTCCTCCGGATTGTGCCGTGCCAGATCAACTATCTCACCGAACCATATTTCACCAATGCCATAGTGCTCATGCCAGTTTTTGGCACGGTCGGGCATGGTCCAGTTGATAAGCTGCCCTTTAGCATCTCGTCTAGTAAAGGACAAGTCATCTCGGCTGCGGATAGTGCGTTGCTTCCGGCGCAGCATCATTGGTTGCGGCTGCTCCATATGGATGTCATGACTTCGATTCTGTTGATCATTCAACTTGGCGGCAGTATGTACAACAGGAAGCAACTCATGTGTAACCCACTGTTTGAACTGTTCAGTTTCCGCTTGGTGACCGTTGACAAGGGCATATAGACCCGATTCGTTGACGACCGTGGTGCCATACTGCTGCCCCCGCGAATCGGTGAATTCGAAAGTGCCACGCTCACGGTCATTCAGGCCGAGGACTGCCTGAGAAATGTTATAGGCCTTCAATGCAGCGCACACGTCGTCGGCTACGAACCAAGCCTCTCCGTTTTGGACGAGTGTTCGAACCGATAGGCTCTGGAAAGTGAAGGTGTGTAAGGGAGCGCCACTACTACTGACGCCTTCTGGGGAATAGTTTTTATTAGCCACAATGGCCTCCTACGATTTGTTCAAATTTGCCTCCTGTTCAGAGAGGCGGCCGGGTACTTGAACACGGTCGTAGGGCCGCCCGCAGATTTCCCCCGAAGGGTCTTGTATAGCTGCGCGCTACCCGGCCATAGACTGTCCGGCCCAGCTGGTGGGCCAATCTGAAAGCTATGGACGTGAAAAAGCCGCTTTGACTGTCGGGAGCGGCTTCCGCCTACGAAGAGGTGTGTTCAGCACCATTTACGGACACTAACATTTTGAGTCGCAGGTAGTCAACATGATTTCAAGGCGTCGAAACCCCAAAAACAGGGGCCGTTTCTGAAATAAATCGGACAAAGCCGAATGTCCTTTTACGGCTGACATGGTTTAGCCGCAAGACGAAGCTACCCACATGTTTGCTGACTTTTCAGCACATGCCAGCAGCTAGGGTTTCAGGCTGCCGCGGGACTTCCCGCGTTTCCCTCCAGTCCGTATCGCATCAATTCTGCGGACGCGCGTCGCACCCGACGCCGATGCCTTTCATCCACCGCTTGCGGGAGCTGCCATCCCGTGAGGGACAAGGCCCTGCTTTTTTTAAGGAGCCCGTCCATGTCCCAACCAGCTTCTTTCGGCCATTTGGCGATGATCCACCACGGCAAGTTCCTGCCGCTCGAAGTCCTGCTCGGCGCTGCCGGCCACTATATCGGTACACGTGATATAGACGGACCCGTTTCGCGTGAATCACGTGAATATTTCCGCAGCTATGCCGCAGCTCAGCGTGCTCTCAAAAGAGGTGGCTGGACTCAGCTTGCCATTTCCTGATCTAACTGGAGTAGTCACGTCATGAGCCAGCAACTACCTAAGAATGTCGTCAATCAGACAGCCCATCGATACAAGGTAATCGCCAACCTAGTGTTTAACTACGAAGGTTGGTAGGTCGTACACGACACCTCATCACATCCATTTTCCTAACCCCACAGGGACATGTGCTCCCATCTGGGCCCATGTCCTCTTCTTCCAACAAGGAGGGCTCCATGGCCCGAACGCCATCCATCGCCGTCGTCATCGAAGGCGGATTGGTCCAAGTCACGCTCGTCCAGGACTGGCCAGGACAGGTGCCACTGCCGTACGTTGTCATCGTGGATTACGACGACGACGGCGCAACCGATGACGAGTTGACTACATTCAGCATTGGCAACGAAATTCTGGACGCACGTTGCCATATGGAAATTCCTAGCGTGTACGAGTCCTTCTCCAAGCCTGCGCTTTCACCACGCACCATACTTAGCACCCTTGGTGTTGAAGATGATGGAGAAGCCCGATCTCCGCTGCAGATCGCCCAGTACGTGATGCAAAGCATTGTCAATCTACACACTAGGATCAATGCAACGGAGCAGGCACCGACCGGCAACGATTACAAGAAGCTGTACGTGCTGGTCAACTGCGGCCTCATCGACTTGCTGAAGTCCTTGGGTGACCCCTGCAACTTTGGCAAATAGTTCCACCACTCTCTCAGCTCGGCTCGAAGTCTTCCTGCTTCTGGCCATTTCCACGCGGATGCCATTGTCCGCATGGGTGGATTGGCTCCGTTCACTTCTCGAAAGGAGCCAATCATGGCCAACAACTACTACGAAGCCACCGGCGTGCTCATGCTCGACCAGGTAACGCCTGTCATCAAAGCTTTGTTCAGCACTTTTGCGTTGGACGAAAGCTATCCCAGACATGGACAGGCATATATCGCACGAATTGCAGAGACCAGCGATCCTCAATGGTTGGATGTGCAGGATGGTTTGGAAGACCTGGCCAACCAACTCGGCGTTCTCTTGCCCGACAATGATGAACGGTCAATTCCACTTTTACTCGAACTATTAGCTTCGCATTTTGGTGCTGACAAGGACGAGGAACTTGAACATTTGATCGAGCACCATTCGTTCGAAAACGACGCCGATCTGGGCGCACTATTTCTTATCGCTTCCTGTTTCGATGATGGCCATCATCTGGCCGCCATCCAGTTCGAAGGCTGCTGGTATTGCAGCAAGCCGCGATTGTTCGAATTTGGTGGTCATGGCTGCTATTTGAGCCGAGAGGTTTGCGTGTACCGGACATCCTCCGAGATTCTTCAGTTCGGTGAGCAACTGCGCAAAGCCATCATAACAACCGACATCGAGCAGGCATCAGCCTTGCTCGCGTTGGAGACCGCTAGTCTTCTGACAGGGATCAGCGACGAGCAATTCCGACTGGATCTGCAACGCCGAGTAGCCGAACGCTTGGCTCAAGTACCAATGATCAGTGCAAGCTGACACTTTTTTCACTTTCAACCCACTGGGGCTCAACTCCCGGTGGCGGGAATTGGCTCCATTACCCAACTTGGAGAGTTCCCATGCCTCATAGTCCCAATCCTTTCCTTCGCGGCTACTGGAATCTGAATATCGTTCGCACACTGTCCATCAGCTACGAGGACGGCAGCCCGACTGTTTGGAGAAACATCCACCCGAGCCAGCAACACTTCCCTGACGAAGCACTGATCGCATGTTCCTGCATCGTCACCAGCAGTTTTGCGGTGATTACCAATGGCCTTGAACCCGTGAGTGCCGAGGTGCTGATTGCGTGTAACGCAGAAGAAGGCATCAATGGCGAAGGCACAATCGGCGCCGTGATCTACGCCATCCATGGCGAGGACTTCGACGGTCGTCTAGTCCACGTCGCCGACACCTATTCGGCTGAGGCGGCCCGAGAAGTGGCAAAGCGGCTGAGTTTCGAGACTGGTTATTACAGCCGGTGCTGGGAAATCAGCAGCGCTCACATAAGCTCTGAAACCGGCCAGTACCTCGCCAACTTGGCTGACCTCGCCACGCCGGAAGGTTTCCTGTTCATCGCTTTTCGAATTCCCTACAGTCCGGCGATCGGTGTCAAGCTGATCTGCACTCCTTGGACGAACAAGAATCTGGCGCACGCCCAAGGCATCAGCACCGAGCAGCTTCGGCAAGAGCACCGGAACAAGGGCATGCCAGACGATCTGGCGAACATCCTTGAACTGGCTGGGCAAGCCGATGTGCGCATTCTGATCCTTGACGCCGACGCACCCGCGCTGGCGGGCCTGCCTCTGGCCGAGCACTGGTAACCGCTCGACGTGCCAGCCTTCCTCATTGTTCCACTTACCAGTTCGTGTCCTCATCAGGCGCCGGGCTGGTCTTTTTCACAGGAGCCACCTCATGTCCCCTCACTTCATCTCGCGCGTGCCCGACTTCGATCACCAACTCGGAGCCTGCGTCAACGCGATGAGCCAGGATGACGCCATTGGGCAGATTCTGGTATTCGAGCGTATGCGCGGCACGCTGCACATGCGCCATATCGCCAGCACCGATCTGGTGGACGCCGACATTCACGACTACGAAATGGTCGTGTTCGACGGTGGCAACACCAGCGGCGACACATGGAAGCACATTTTCTTCCCGCGCCAGCGCGAACACTACTTCGTGTATGAAGATTGACTCATCAAGCCCCTTTCGAGGGGCTTTCTTTGTCCGTTACTCATGAAACCGGGTACGTTGCAGTGCCATTTCATGTGAGCGACTAGCCCACTCCAAGGTCATCCTTGCCTCCATGTTCGTCGGCGTTGCCGACACATGCCCAGGCAGCCGAAACCTTCGAGGCTGCAAGCGCGGGAAACCGTGCTGGTCGTTTCTTTCTACGGTCGTACCTCGACTATCCACTCACAAGGGATCTCTCCCTTGCGGGCGAGGGATCCCTTGTTCTTCCTCAAGGAGATTCCATGGATCGTTCTCTCATTAAATCCATGATGCCTTCGCTAGTCGCGGGCCATGTGCCCCGCAACGTGCGGTCGTTCAAGTACCGTGTATTCGATGATCAACCGCCATCCTCGACACTAGGCTTTGCCATAGACCCCCAGCCCTTCGAGGGCAAGGTGGTCGCGGCTAACGACAACGTCATCGTTATCAAACTCAAGCCAAGCGAGTTCGCAGTACTCGATCCCAAGCTGGTTTCCAACGTCCCCAGTGAAGGCACCAAGGTGCGCGTCCAACCGTATGCCCGCCGTCGTTTCGACGGCCTACGAGCGGATACACCGGAAGTGATCACCGAGCACACTTCGGACGGCGTTCCCTACACCGTCTCGAGACACATCCTCGGCTCCGCCCCAGCAAAGCTACCCATTCCTAAACCGCAGTGCATGGAATTGGGCCAACTCATCCAACAGTTGGAAGAAATGCCAGCGCCTGACGGGTTTCGGCGCATTACCCATATGCTGGTCGATGCAGGCGCCCGTGACTTCACCTGGGTCGATCCCCTACCCTCCAAAATCATCGAAACGCCTCCGGCAATCAGCTTCACGGTTTCGACCGCAAAGCTCGAGGGCCAAGTGACGATCCTCTACGATCGCGGCGATGACACCTACGTGGTGGAGCTGCGCCGCAACGGCGAACTGTGCGATCGGCATGACGAGGTGTATTTCGACATGCTCGGTGAAGTGCTGGAACGACTGATCGATGATGGACGCTGGCGCCTGATCGACGTGAATGTGATCAATGCCAAGCCCCCCCGGCGACGCCAGGCGGTGCAGGCATGACGTTCGAGGCAAGTGACTCCTGGGTGGTGTATTCACCCAATGAGTCGAACCTCAGCGACAGCGCCGCCTTCTGGTCCAACGAGTTCGGCTGGGTGCAGTTCGACCAGGCGACGCGTTTCTCGACAGCAGAGACCCAGCGCTTGCAGCCCCCGATTTCTACGGGCCGCGATGCACGCTTCGTTCGATGGCAGGAAGCCCAGCAATACTGCGCCTAAATCTGCAACCTACCGGCGATTTGCCCCACAGGCCTTCTATCCGTTCGGGTGGAAGGCCGTTTTTTCAGGAGAATCTATCATGTCCCTACGATTCAAAGGCTCCGACCTGCGCCCTGTGCTGGCCGAGGCCATCGCCAATCAATGCCGCGTTATCCTCGTCAAGGATCAAGGAGTGTACTTCCTTGCCGAGCATGGGGAGCGCCATCTCGATGGCCGGGTGAAGCTGCTGGCCTATGCCGTCGGCTGCAATCCGGATACCGACCCGTTTGATAACTGGTGGGAACTAGCTCGCACTGAGCTGGGCGGTGACGACTTTGGCGAGTTTTTCGACCCGAAGGAAGGTGTCTTCGCACGCATCCTGCACGGCACTGATGATCTGAGATTGTCCGCCACCACGACACACCTGTCGCTGACGGTGGTGCCATCAACGTAGAACCACTACTACCGTCCAATCTCCGCCCCCTACATGGGGGCTTTCTCGTCTCCGCGATGCGAGCCTTGCTGCGCATGCGTCTTGGTTTGCGGCCGCCTTGGCCTATTGCTTCGGTCAATTGGCCGACTTACCACGGAGATGATCGCATGTACGACCCCTTCAAAATCACCCAGCCAACCTGTATCAGCTTCTCAGGAGGACGCACCAGTGCCTATATGCTCTGGCGCGTGTTGCAGGCCAATGACGGGCTGCCGGCAGACACTGTGGTTTGCTTCGCAAACACAGGCAAGGAAATGGAAGCAACCTTGCGTTTCGTGCTTGATTGTGCACGGCACTGGGAGGTGCCGATACGCTGGTTAGAATACCTGCCCACCGAGCCTGGCTTCACGCTGGTGGATTTCGATCGAGCCAGCCGCCAGGGCGAACCGTTCGAGGCACTGATCCGCAAACGCCAGTACCTTCCTAACCCCGTCGCACGCGGCTGCACAACAAGCCTGAAAATTCGCCCGATGCATCGCTATCTACGGCATCTGGGCTGGACAGATTGGGACCAGATGATCGGCATCCGCGCCGATGAGCAACGACGCATCGCCAAGATTCGCGCGCGTGGCCATTCCACCGAATCGACGCACGAAACCATGTGCATGCCATTGGCGGACGCCGGCATTACCGTCCGCGACGTGGGTTCGTTCTGGCAAACGCAACCATTCAACCTCGACCTGTTGACGGTAAACGGGCGTACGCTCGAAGGGAACTGCGATCTATGTTTCCTCAAGCCACGCGGACAGCGCCTGTCACTCATCAAGGCGCGACCAGAAGCTGCCTTGTGGTGGATTCGCATGGAGTCATTAAACCTGGCAAGCAAGCCAAGCGGCGCCCGGTTCCGGGCCGACGGTCCCAGCTACGCGGACCTGGCGCGCTTTGCCGCTGCACAAGGGGACCTATTTGACCCATCAGTAGAGCCCATCGCCTGTTTCTGTGGTGATTGACACGCATAGGCATCGACAAAGGGAAACGCGCAAATACTGATTGATTGATGCCGCGTGCATCGGGCTTGGCCATGCTAACTCCATGCTTGCTGACGTTGTCAGCGACATGCCAGGCAACCATCGGTCTTCGAGGTTGCGGCGCAGTTCCTACTGCGTGACCGAACCAGCTCGCACCGCATCCGTCCGCGAGCAACCACCAGTCTCTGGTGGCGGATGCTTCGCCTTATCGACCCAACGCGGGGTTACGCACCTTTCCCCGTATGTGTGGGGCCGGTGTGTCTCCGCTTTATCACTTTGGAGATTCACCATGAGCACCACGTCCAACGAGAAATCGTATTTTGACCTTCACACCTCAGGCATCGGCTACATCCAGCGTGCCCGAGAGGTTCCCGTCCGAGGCGGCCGCCGCGCGCAGCCCTTCCTGGCATGCACCATCGCTGCTTTGGTTGGTTCCGCAAAGGACCCCAGCTACCGCTATTTCGACGTCAAGGTCTCGGGTGCCGAGGCCAAGAAACTGGTCGAACGCTTTATCGGCGTTGACGATCCCAAGCAACGACCGCTGGTACGCTTCCGCCTCGGCGACCTCTGGGGCGATGCGTACATCCGCGACAAAGGTGAGTACAAAGGCCAGGCCGCCGCGTCCCTCAAGGCGCGACTGCTGAAGGCTGAGCCGCTTGAGATAGCCGAACTGGCCTCAATCAAGCAGCATGAACTAATCACTCGCGGCATCGGCTACCTCAGCCGTCCGAAGGAGGTCACCCCGAAAGATGGCGATCCGTTCCTAGCATGCACCATCGCTGCGTTGGCTGGGCCTGTCGATGAACCGGAATATCGGTATGTCGACACCATTGTCTCCACCCCTGAAGCCGAGCACCTGGTTCGCCGGTGCGTTCAGGCTATTGAGGGGGACCGCAAGGTGCTAATCGCCTTCCGTCTAAACGACATGAGGATCGATCCATATGTACGCACCAAGGGCGAGCGCGCCGGCGAGCCGGGAGCGAGCCTGGAATCAACACTGGTCCACATCGGACTGATCAAGATCGACGGCACCAAGGTTTATCCGACGGGCCAGGAGCAAGCCGAGGCACCTCAGACCGAGGACGCATCCGCGCCCAACGCCGAGGTCGTCCCCGACACCATTTCCGACCAGTCTGTCGAACCTGCCGAGTGCGAACCAACAGATGAAGTCAAGGAGCATGAGCCGGCATTGGCTGCTTCGTTCTGATTCGACATGGCCCCTCACGGGGCCATGCCTTTTTTCCTATTCTCCCAAGGAGAAACATCATGGCAGCCACATCGGCACCTACGAGAACAGCCTTGCCTATCGTCGTCCCGGGTCAGCTCACGTTGCGCACCATACGCGGCAAGAACGGTCCGTTCACGGTCGGTCGTCTGACCACCCCCATCGGTGAGTTTGCAGTCAAAGATGCGGAGTTGGAACAGTACCCAGAAGGAAAATATGACGGCGAATTCATCATTCGATACATTTTCGCGAAGTCATATCCCGTCGCAGGCGGCGCACGCTTTGAAGTCCGCGCCAATCTCGATGGAATGACCCTTCACGGCATCGACAAACTGAGTCGTGACGAAGCTCGCAGCTTCGCTACACAAGAAGTCGATCCGCTCGATGAAGAGCTGGGTGCGCAGCCTGCGGCAACATCGGCCAAGCCCACCAAGGCATCCAAACCCGCAAAGCCCGCACCCGTGCAGGCGTCCGCGGATCCACTGGTCGATACCACGCCTTTCGGAGTGCAAGCGAAGACAACCGCTGAGGCACCTTCCACCGGCAATTCCGAAGATGGGGACGCCGCCTTGTTCGGGCTGCTGTGGCCACTGGAAGAGAGCGTGAAGCTGGATTCAACCATTGGTCGCCGCACCCTGCGCATGCAGATTGCTCGCCTGGGCGAACTTGGCTACGCGCTGGATTTCAAGACGCAGGAGTGGACCCGCCAGGCCGACCTGCAACCTGCGTGATCGCAGACGCCGCACCCCGCGGTGTTCATCATCCACCCGCCGGGGTTCCTTCCCCATACGGGGAGGCTCCGGTTTTCTTCTGGAGGTCTCCATCATGTCCACCATCGCTTGCGATGCACCCCATTCCACGCTGGACGAACCTGCGTGGCGCGCTGTCTGCAAGACGGCCGCCGAGCACGCCCAGCGTGGTTGCGGTCTGTCCTGGGATCACTGGGTCGCGCTTTTCAGTTCAGAGATCGACACGCAAGCCAATCGATTGCCGCAGGACCAGCGTACTCAAGCGCTGGAAATCGCAGCCCGGGAATGGGACTACGCAACGCCTGCCGAAAGGCAGGAAACCCAGAACTGGAATGCGGAGCATGGTTACTGCTCTCATGGGATCGAGTTCGGCTACTGCCCGGCCGGTTGTGATCGCGACGATGACGACTGGGACTAAGGACAAAGCATAGGTTCCTTCGCCGCACACGCGGCATTCCATCACCCGCTGGGGCTCTCCCCCACGGGGAGGCCTTCGGCTCAATTTTTCAGGAGGCCTCTCATGGGCTGGTATTTCTCCCCCCAATCGCGGTATGAACTGATCGCGGAGCTGATCGCACCGCAGGAGACCGAGCGCGCCAGCGTCAAGGTCATCGCCCATGCGCTGCGCGGCAACGTCCTGTGGTCCATCGCGGAAGTGACGGCCAAGGTCGAAGGTGTGCATCGTCATCTGGCGCCGGGCCAATCCCTGCGCTACATCCGTTGCGATCTGCTCGAACGCAGCGGTGGCCAGTGGGGCTACAAGCCACTGGACGAGTCAATGCACCCTTACTACTACACGTGCCCCTTGCGTTATCTGGATATGGCACCGGAGCAGTCCGCCGACTGGCGTGCAGGCGTTCGCGCCTACCACGCGCGGCGGCGCGTCCCGACAGCAACCACGGCATCCGCTGCGGCGCTGACGGCCTAAGTATCTTTCTTCCACCCGCTGGGGCAGCACTTGCCCTTGCAGGCGGTGCTGTTTCAGCTTTTCCAAGGACATCAGCATGAGCAAGCACCACTTCAAGACCGTTCATAAGGGGCATCCCATCACCGTCGAACTCGGCTGGGATCGGCCAATGCGTTACTTCTTCCTGGTCATCCACAAGCCTGCTGAGTTGATCGACAGCGCGATGAAGGTCGAATGCGAGGATCTTCTCTACAGCAATTGGCATGAGGAAGACCCATTCGGCCACGGCCTGGACTACTACCGTCAAGTCCTGCGCCATTTTCACATCGACGTGCCCGAAAGCATGTTCACCGAAGTCCAGCAGGACTACATCACGAACGTCGGCAACCGTCTCGTGGAGCACAAGGCCGATGGCTCTTTCACCGAAGTATGGCCCTAACGGGCCTTGTCGCAAACGACGACTGGAATCATCCCGAGCCGTCCGTATTCTTTCATCCCCAACGGGGCAGACTCCGCCCCTGTGGGCGGTACGCCCCTCTCATCGAGGACACCACCATGCCTGCATCTTCTTCCGAGCAACCCCTGTACCGCATCGACGAGTGTAGCGACCTCATGGCCGATGCCTGCGTCTGCGGAGACCAAGGCGATCTGCTTTTTCTCTCAGTCTGGGCGCGGGACACCGCGATCCAGCAGTTCATCGGGCGGCTCACCTTGGGTCGCAACGAGGATGGTCTGGACCAGTTCCACGTCATCACAGGTCAGGGCGGCTCGCTGCCCGTCTTCGTTGGCTCGGTCGATCGCCTTGAAAAGCGCCTGACCCGCAGTTACCACCGCACGCTGTTCGGCTCAATGGTCAACCTGTGGCTGTTCGACCGACGCTGCATCCGACCCGACAAGAGTTCGGCCAGCGCCTTGGCGCTGTTGCCACGCTCTGCGGCAGATCCTACGTCACGCCTGTGGCATCTGGTCAAGGAAACGTGCCCGCTGCCGCTGCTCGACCACTGGCAATCGCCAGTTCTGGCGTTGCTGCGTGAGCGCGAGATGTTGCGCTCTTTGCCAACGGCCCTTGGACCGCTGCAAGGGTTCCGTCTCTCCATCGACGTTCCAGTGCTGACCCAGGCGCTGTGCAATCTCATCCGTCAAGGTGTGCTTACCGCTTATCCCTATCCAGCCAAGATTTGGACTCCGGAAGTGGTAGCGGCTTAACCCTAGTGCGGCGGCACGCCTTGGCGTGCTTCCGTCTTTTATCCCCGCCAACCAGGAGATTTCCATGGCATTGATGTTCCCCAGGCTCGCCAGGAATTTTGCAAAAAATGGGTACTACCCAACTGACCAAGCCACCCTAGAAAGAACTCTCAACGCACTGGCGCCCAGCGATGGGCTGATGTGCATTTGTGATCCTTGCGCCGGTGAAGGTGTCGCCATTGCCGAAGCGGCTCATGCCCTTGGGCCTGACCAAAGCAGCGCCTACGCAGTCGAATATGACCTAGAACGGGCCAATCATGCCCGGATGCTAGTCGATCGCTGCATTCACGGTGACCTGATGGACACTATGATCTCGCGCCAAGCTTTCGGGCTTTTGTGGCTCAACCCGCCTTATGGCGATCTCGCAAGAGACGCCAACGGCAACTTGGGCTACGAAGGCAAGGGCCGCGGCCGCCTGGAAAAGTTGTTCTACCAACGCACTCTGCCCCTGTTGCAGTACGGCGGCATCCTGGTCTTCATCATCCCGTCCTACGTATTGGATCAGGAGATGGTCGGCTGGCTGACACGGCATTTTGCCGATCTGTCTATCTTCCAGGCGGTGGACAAGCAATTCAAGCAGATCGTGATCTTTGGCCGTCGTGTTCGCCAGCGCGAACAGGCGGGCGACGATGCAAAAGCCTCCCGCACCCGGCTGCTGCAAATCGGCCTGGGCGAACTGGAGGTTGACGAACTGCCGCCCGAATGGACGCTGCTGCCGTATGTAGTCCCCACGGCCCAGGCGGAACCGGAATATTTCTACCGGATCAGCATGGAGCCTGAGCAGTTTACCGACGAAGTGCGGCGCCTCAAAGGGCTGTGGCCCGCGCTCGAGACCCATCTGGGCGCGACCCAGCAGACCTTGCGTGCTCCGGCACGCGCATTGTCCCAATGGCACCTGGCTCTGGCTCTTGCGGCCGGCGCGATCTCCGGTGTCGTGCAATCACCCAGCGGCCGCACCCTGGCCGTCAAAGGCGACACGTTCAAACAGAAGTCATCCGCCGTGGAATACCGCGAGCGCGATGACGGCTCTTTGGCCGAAACACGCATCCTCACAGACAAGTTCGTCCCGGTCATTCGTGCCTGGGACCTCACACCCAGCTCTCCCACGCTGGGACAGGTTCTCACAATCCATTAATAGGAGCAGTTCCATGCTCATGAAATTGCTATTTAACAATCCTACCCCAAGCCTCCAAAGGCCTCTGTTCTCCGTCGGTGCCATCAAGCTCAGCGAGAAAGTTCGTTGGTTGGATGACCACGCTTTGCTTGATCCGATTACCTTGGTGCAGCGCCACGTTCGCGGAGATTGGGGTGATATCGGTGAGTCCGAACGCCGCTCGAATGAAGACGCCCTTATTCAGGAAGGCATCATTTTTTCGCGCTACCTCATCACGCCACGTTTAACGGTCGCAGTGACGACCGACGAAAACCGCGACCTGACGCTCATCAAGCTAACCGGTGAGCACATCAACATCTGAAACTACTGTTAATTCACCCAACGGGGACCCTTGCCCCGTTGAGGGCCATGTCCTCGTCTTCTGCTTCAAGGAGGCCTCATGGCTACCGCAATATTGTTTCTCAACCCAAAGCTGAAACCCCGCTTTGAACCGGGTCAAGCTGTCATGACAATGGGTGTCGAAACCCTGATTCAGCAAGGACGGATTGACCCCGCTGTCTATTTGAGTCGTCATCTTGCTGGCGATTGGGGTGATCTCGATGCGTGTGACCGTCAACAAAACGACGCTGCATTGCGGTCAGGTGAAGATCGCCTGTTTTCCTCGTACCAGATCGCACCTGATCTGAAGCTGTGGATCATCACCGAATGGGATCGCAGCGTCACCACGCTGCTTTTGCCCAGCGAATACTGATCTTCCTCATTCCCGGCCAAGCGCCAGTTCGTCTTTCCCCCTGGGGCATGTCACCGCCCCTTGGGCAGTGGTGCATGCCCCATTTTTTTGGAACATCACCATGAACACGCAAACCATCGAAGCGGTCCCAGCCGTAGATCCTTCATCCCTTGAGGGCGACCTGCTCGAACAGGAATCGTCCGAGTTATCCATGAGCCTCCAAGACTTCGTTTCCGAGTTCGGTGACGAGTTGCTGGAATCTCTCAACCAGGCGAACCCGCCTGTCTACAGCGGCACGCCGCGCCCGCACCGCCAATTGGTGCTGGCTGGCCTGAAACGCCAGTTGTTCCCCGCCCAGGCCGAGGTCGTGCATGCGGCCTCGGAACTGCTCATCAACCAAGGTGAGCGGGCTGTCTTCGTCAATGGAGAGATGGGAACGGGTAAAACCACGATCGGCATTGCGCTGGCCGCAGTCCTGCATGCCGAAGGCTACCGCCGCACGCTCGTCCTGAGCCCTCCGCATCTTGTCTACAAGTGGCGCCGGGAAATCCTCGAAACCGTCGCTGGTGCGAAAGTCTGGGTGCTCAACGGCCCGGACACGCTGCTCAAGCTCATCAAGCTGCGCGAGCAGCTTGGCGTACCTTCCCCAGCGCAGGAATTTTTCATATTAGGTCGTGTCCGCATGAGGATGGGGTTCCACTGGAAGCCCGCTTTCGCCCGCAAACAGACTCGCCACGGCTATGTAGGATGCTGCCCGCATTGCGGAGAGGTTATCACCAACCTTGACGGTGAGCCGATTGGTGTTCAAGAACTTGAGTCGGAGGATTCTCGTCGCAAGTGCAGCGGCTGCGGTGGTGCGCTGTGGACGTTGATGCGTCCACGCGCATTGTCCGGCAGCGATCAGTCTTCAGCCGTGCTGCGTGCTTTGAAGAGGATTCCCACCATCGGGGAAGCCACCGCCAGAAAGCTGATGAAGACTTTCGGGGACAGCTTCCTGGCCTCAATACTCGGTGACAACCTGCACAACTTCATCAACCTCATGGACGCCAGCGGAAACCTGGTGTTCTCCGATCGCCAGGCCAACCGGATGGAGCGGGCAATGGCCTCGATGGAGTTCGGGTTTGGCGAAGGTGGTTATCAACCTTCGGAGTACGTGAAGAGATATCTTCCGCGCAGCACATTCGATCTGCTCATAGCCGATGAAGCGCACGAATACAAAACGGGCGGTTCGGCGCAAGGCCAGGCGATGGGTGTCATCGCTTCCAGGGTCCGCAAGACAGTTTCGCTCACTGGCACGCTGATGGGCGGCTATGCGGAGGACTTGTTCCATCTCCTGTTCCGGGCACTACCGGGGCGCATGATCGAAGACGGCTACGTCCCCGGTCGCAACGGCAGCATGAATGCTGCCGCGATGGCCTTCATGAGGGATCATGGCGTCCTGAAAGACATCTATTCGGAGTCCGACGGGCCTGCGCACAAGACGGCCAAGGGCAGCAAGGTCACGATCAGAACGGTCAAGGCGCCCGGATTCGGGCCTAAAGGCGTTTTGCGGTGCATCCTGCCATTCACCATTTTCCTGAAACTTCGAGACATCGGTGGCGTGCTGCCACCGTATGACGAGGAGTTCCGGGACGTGGCGATGAGCGTCGAGCAAGGCGAGGCCTATCAGAAGCTGGCCTCCAGTCTGACGCTGCAGCTCAAGGAGGCCCTGCGTAAACGGGATACGACCCTTCTGGGCGTGGTCCTGAACACCTTGCTGGCATGGCCCGACTGCTGCTTCAGGGCAGAGACGGTCCGCCATCCGCGAACGCGCGACGTGCTGGCATTCACCCCAGCCCAGTTCAACGAGCTGGAGGTGATGCCCAAGGAACGCGAACTGATCAACATCTGCCGCCAAGAGAAGGAGGCGGGTCGCAAGACCCTGGTGTATTCGGTCTATACCGGCACGCGGGACACCACGAGTCGGCTGAAGATGCTGCTGGAGCAGGAAGGCTTCAAGGTGGCGGTGCTGCGCGCAAGCGTGGATGCCAGCCAACGCGAGGACTGGATTGCCGAGCAGATCGACCGGGGCATCGACGTACTCATCACGAATCCCGAACTCGTCAAGACGGGGTTGGATCTGCTCGAATTCCCCACGATCGTGTTCCTGCAATCTGGGTGGAACGTCTACACGCTGCAGCAAGCTGCGCGCCGCTCATGGCGCATCGGCCAGAAGCAGCCCGTAAAAGTGATCTATCTGGGATATGCCGCCTCATCGCAGATGGCATGCCTTGCGTTGATGGCCAAGAAGATTCTTGTGTCCCAAAGCACGTCGGGCGATGTACCCGAATCCGGGCTGGATGTGCTCAACCAAGACGGTGATTCCGTCGAGGTTGCGTTAGCCCGGCAACTGGTCGCTGCCTGAGGTTTTTCATTACTGGCCGACGTTCGTAAAAGAACGTCGGCTTTTTTTTCGTAGATTGTGCGAACATTAATCTCAATACTTATCGCCGCAGGACAATATGCAATTTCCTTTCTTTAATCAAAAAAACAAGCTGACCCGGAAGGAACGAGTATCTCGCTTCCAACAAGTTATGGAGTTGGCGCACGATATAGTCAACATAGATCCGGTTGGATTACAGACTTTGACCAGGCTTGTTGCAGCGCCTTTGCAGGCAAAGGTGGTCACGTCTGCTGCATACGCCACTCCCCATAATGCTCGTCGGGCAGATAGCTTCAGTAGCTTATTCTTTCAAGGTAGTTTGCCAGTGACCCCAGATGGCAAACGCGCCGACAAGATATCTGGTAGACGGCCTGATAGATGTTTTAAGTTGCGGATTGGAACTGATCCTGTATTGGCGACGCCATGGCATCGAGGCCGGTTGGCTAATGCTCTCGCCACTATTGGGTTTGGTAAGCGGCAAGGTGCTTGGGTTGAGGACGATAATCATCGAGTTTCACTGTTGCTTCCCATTGGCCTGGGCATCGTATTAGGAGGAAATCACTCCATGGCTGCTGGGATAGCGGATGGGGAAGGGTTTGTTACTTCTACAGATGTACAGGATTTGTCGCCTCTCTACCCACATGTTCGATATGACGGCCTATCTTTCCTACGCACCCATGATGGAGCACGATTGTCTCAGCCGGAGGATGAAGAGCCAGGCATGTTGTTTGAAATAGGTCGCCTTATGACCGAGCATGGTGTAAACACAGGCATTGAATGGATTGATCCAGACATTGTCCCTGAGCCATCGCTTTCAGGTGGCGATATCTACTACAAAGTACTGATCAATGGACACGATGCTGGCGTTGCTTTGACCCCGAGTGGAGCTGCTTTGGAACTAAGGCGAGCAGGTCTGCAAGAAGGTACCGTGCAATGGAACCAAGCATTGCACGGTGAGTCGACACTTTTTCGCTACAACCGCCATGGCGATAAGGAGACTATCGAGCTTCGCTGGAGCATGCGTCGGCGAGTCGTAAACGATTTGGGTTTTGTCTATGGTGCCATGCCCTGGGTCGCTGCCGATGACGACTAGGCCTGGCGATCATCCAAAACGACGTGCACAGAGAATAGGGAGGATCCAAGTTCGCATTAACAACTGACCGCCCCGCCACACCCGGTGAATCTATCGGCTCATCCAATCACGAAGAGCCGATGCTATGTCCGCACTCCCCAATTACCGACGCAAGGTCTGCGCCAGCCTGCTGACCGCAGCCCTGGTCGGTGGCTGCGCCACCACCTCGACGCCACTACCGCCCATCGAGGAAACTGCGCCAGTCCTCGAAGCTAAAACGCCTGAGTTCATTCCCGTAACACGCTACGGCCGATACACGTTAGTCGAACTGGCACCCGCGGCAGCGCAACGCGACCTGCTGCTGCAAATCATCGACATATCCATGCCCGAGGAAGCCCGCGCAACGGTAGGCGACGGGCTGCGGCATGCGCTCAAACGCAGCGGGTACCAGCTTTGCGAGACCACACATGCCGTGATTGAGCTGTACTCGCTGCCGCTACCGGCAGCGCACCTGCATCTTGGCCCCATGACCGTGCGCGATGCGTTGCTCACCCTGGCCGGGCAGGCATGGGAACTACACACAGATGACCGGGCACGGCAAGTTTGCTTCAAGCGCCCCCTTCGCGACGGCGCTAGCGCCGACCCCGTACAAGAGCCGCCCGTCGCCAAGGAGGTGCAGACCTTCCCGCTGATGCCGTCCACTCAGAGAGGTCAGCCATGATCGACTCGCATTCTCTGCGGCACCCCACTACCACCGTAGTAATGAAAAGCCTGCTCTGGCTCTGGCTGATCGGCCTCAGCATCTTCGTAGCCTTCGGCTACCAGGCGATGAACGACCAAGCCGACCAGCAGCGGCTCGATTCCGGCCTGCAACGACTCGAAGCGCAAGTATCCGCGCTGTCCGAAACCACCCAGGCCTTGCAGCAGCGGCCTGCGGCAGCAACGCTCGCTGGTTTACAAGACACCCGCCAAGCCTTGGAGGCACGCATTGTCCAGGTCGAGCAGGCGCTTGGTAATCATGCCACAGCCGTTGACCTCCAGGCATTGCGCGGGGAAGTCGAACAGATCAAGACACACCAAACGACTGCGCCCGTCACTCGCGTAGTAGCCCCCACCAAGCCGCATCCGCCCAGCAAGTCGACCCCCAAGGCTGAGCCACCACGGTTGCCATTCCACGTCATCGGTACCGAGCTGCGTGCCGGCCAGCGCAGCGTCTCCGTTGCGCCAAGCACTAGGGGTTTCGCGCCCGACCAGCTTCAGGTGCTGCTGCCGGGCGATGCGGTCGGCCCGTGGCGCTTGCAGACCATCGA
The DNA here is from genome assembly GCF_050255915.1 of Alcaligenes sp. Classification (NCBI taxonomy): domain Bacteria; kingdom Pseudomonadati; phylum Pseudomonadota; class Betaproteobacteria; order Burkholderiales; family Alcaligenaceae; genus Alcaligenes; species Alcaligenes sp. The sequence continues at coordinate 48,411 of NZ_JBFWIQ010000015.1, read as the reverse complement.
AGGCAGCACCGCCGTGTTCCAGGTCGGCCGCCATACCCGCCGGGTGGCAATTCCTTAAGGTCAATGCGATGAAACATCGTCCCATTCTCATCCTGTTGCTGACGGCTCTGCATCTGCCCGTGTCGGCTCAGCAGGTATCTCAGCAAGCGACCAGCATCCAGCCAGCCCGTACCAATCAGAGCCAGATCACACACAACCGGGACGCACAGCTGGCCAAGCAATGGGGGCTACGCGACGACGAGTTCGCCCGTTACCGCGAGCTGATGGAAGGACCGATCGGCGTCTATTCGCCCAATCTGGATCCGCTATCGACTTTGGGCATTGAGGCCCGCACCGATGAAGAGCGGCGGCGCTATGCCGAGTTGCAGGTGCAGGCCGAAGCGCGTCGCGTCGAGAAGCTCCTGGCGTATCAACGCGCCTACGACGAGGCCTGGCAGCGTCTGAACCCTGGTATGCAGCGCGTAAATCTGCCCAATGACAAGCCGGGCACCATTGCCATGCCCGGCAGTGAGCGCACGGCGGTGTTCGTGAAAGACGCTTGCGAAGCCTGCGGCCAGCTCGTGCAACGGTTGCAATCATCGGGCGCTGAGTTCGATCTATATATGGTCGGCAGCCGCCAGGACGACGCTCGTATTCGGGACTGGGCCAAGCGCGCAAACGTCGATCCGGCGCGTGTACGCAGCGGCAGCATCACGCTCAACCACGACGGCGGGCGTTGGCTGTCACTCGGCCTGCCCGGCGACCTGCCAGCAGTCGTGTATGAGGTGCAAGGCCAATGGCAGCGTCAACCATGATCACGTGCCTGCGCGCCCTGGTGCTTGCAATCGGCGTGTTCGTCAGCGCTGCCCATGCACAGGAGGTTCCTCCACCGGCCTATCAGCTTGCCGCGCAGCGTGCGGGTATTCCGTCGCTTGTCCTTTATGCCGTGGCTTTGCAGGAGAGTGGTATCCGACGAAATGGGCGCATCGTGCCGTGGCCATGGTCGCTCAATATCGCTGGCAAGTCCCGCCGCTTCGCCACTCGCGCCGATGCCTGCGCCGGGCTACAACAGACCATGCGCGTCACGCCGCTCAAACGCATCGACGCGGGCCTGGGTCAGATCAACCTCGGCTACCAGCAACATCGCTACACCCACGCGTGTGACTTACTCGATCCGTATCGCAACCTCGCCATCGCTGCCGATATCCTGAAGGAACAACACGTACCGGGCGAGGACTGGCTGCTGGCGATCGGTCGTTACCACCGGCCCGCGGGCGGCGAACCTGCTGCCCGCTACCGCCGCAGCGTATCCCGCCATCTCGCCCGAGTGCAGGGCACGCACCCAACCGCACCGGCGCTTTTCACGCGCCAGGAGACATCCCCATGAAAAAGAAACCTCATCTGCCCTTGTGGGGCCTACTAGTGCCGCTCGCGGGCTTGCCACTGGTGTTGTATGCCAGCGAACCGCTGATCGTGGTGGAGGAGCGTGGCGGCGTGTCGGCGCTGCCATACTACGAGGCCCTCAACCTCCAGCCACGCACCAAAACGCTGGCCCGCCCCCCAATCCCGACGCCCCAGGTTCCCACCACGCCGGCGGACGAGGCCGCCATGCTGCCGGTACGCAGCGCCAAGCTTACACCAGGCACCGTTGCTCGGCGAGTAATTGAGGCACCGGGCCTACGTCCTTTCGTGGTCGTCGGCGACGATGAGGCATCTCGGGCCTGGCTGCGCAGCCAGGCGGCGGCGCTACGCGAGCGCGGCGCGGTCGGCTTGGTGGTCAACGTAGAGACCGTGCAGGATCTGGCGCGGCTGCGCGCCCTGGCGCCCGGCGTGCCGCTCGCACCTGCGTCAGGAGACGACCTGGCCGAGCGCCTGGGCCTTCGGCACTATCCGGTTCTGATCACGGCGACCGGCATCGAGCAATGAAGCCATGTCAGGGAAACAGCCGGTTGAGGTGCTGCTTCGCCCAGCGGTGGAGCTATATACCGTCGCGGCGTGTGCAGGCGCCGCGTTTCTGTCCCTGGTGGCGCCATGGTCGCTCGCGCTAAGCCCCTCCATGGGCGTCGGAAGTGCGCTGGCGTTCGGAGCCTACGGCGCGATCCGCTACCGCAATGCCCGAATCATCCTGCGCTACCGGCGCAACATCCGCCGCCTGCCGCGCTACGTGATGACGAGCAAGGACGTGCCGGTCAGTCAGCAGCGTCTGTTCGTGGGGCGCGGATTCGCGTGGGAACAGAAGCACACCCATAGGTTGATGCAGACGTACCGGCCTGAATTCCGCCGCTACGTCGAGCCGACGCGAGCCTACCGCGTAGCACGGCGCCTGGAAGAACGGCTGGAATTCTCACCATTCCCGCTGTCCCGGCTGTCAAAGCTCACCGGCTGGGACGTACCTTTCAACCCAGTGCGGCCGCTACCGCCCGTGGGTGGTTTGCCGCGCCTGCACGGTATTGAACCCGACGAAGTGGACGTCAGTTTGCCGCTGGGCGAGCGCGTTGGGCACTCGCTGGTGCTAGGCACCACGCGCGTGGGAAAGACCAGGCTGGCTGAATTGTTCGTGACACAGGACATCCGCCGCGTGAACGCGGCGGGCGAGCACGAGGTCGTGATTGTCATTGATCCCAAGGGCGACGCCGACCTCTTGAAACGAATGTACGTCGAGGCCAAGCGCGCAGGCCGTGACGGCGAGTTCTATGTCTTCCATTTGGGCTGGCCAGAAATTTCCGCACGCTACAACGCCGTGGGCCGCTTTGGCCGCATTAGCGAGGTAGCCACCCGCATCGCGGGGCAACTTTCCGGCGAAGGTAACAGCGCGGCGTTCCGCGAGTTCGCCTGGCGCTTCGTCAACATCATTGCGAGAGCACTCGTTGAGTTGGGGCAGCGCCCAGACTATATGCTGATCCAACGCCATGTCATTAACATCGATGCGCTGTTCATAGAGTATGCCCAACATTTCTTTGCCAAGACGGAGCCCAAGGCCTGGGAGGTGATCGTCCAGATCGAGGCTAGGCTCAACGAGAAGAACATCCCGCGCAACATGATCGGGCGCGAGAAGCGCGTGGTGGCGCTGGAGCAGTACCTCTCGCAGGCGCGCAACTATGACCCGGTGCTGGATGGCCTGCGCTCGGCGGTTCGCTACGACAAGACGTACTTCGACAAGATCGTCGCCAGCCTTTTACCGCTGCTGGAAAAGCTCACCAGCGGAAAGATCGCCCAGCTCCTGGCCCCGAATTACTCCGATCTGACGGATCCCAGGCCTATCTTTGACTGGATGCAAGTCATCCGAAAACGTGCAGTGGTGTATGTGGGCCTGGATGCACTGTCCGACGCGGAGGTCGCCGCAGCCGTCGGCAACTCGATGTTCAGCGATCTCGTTTCGGTCGCCGGGCACATCTACAAGCACGGGATCGACGACGGGCTTCCGGGCGCATCGGCCGGCACGCGCGTGCCGATCAATGTTCACGCCGACGAGTTCAACGAGTTGATGGGCGACGAGTTCATCCCGCTGATCAACAAGGGCGGTGGCGCAGGCCTGCAGGTCACCGCGTACACGCAGACCCTCTCGGACATCGAGGCCCGCATCGGCAACCGCGCCAAGGCCGGCCAGGTCATCGGCAACTTCAACAACCTGTTCATGCTGCGCGTGCGCGAAACGGCCACCGCCGAACTGCTGACGCGGCAATTGCCGAAGGTCGAGGTCTATACGACCACCATCGTGAGCGGCGCGACCGACAGCTCGGACATTCGCGGGGCTACGGATTTCACGTCGAACACCCAGGACCGCATCAGCATGTCCAGCGTGCCGATGATCGAGCCGTCGCACGTCGTCGGCCTGCCCAAAGGCCAGTGCTTCGCGTTGCTGCAGGGCGGCCAGCTTTGGAAAGTGCGCATGCCGCTGCCAGCGCCGGACCCGGACGAGGTGATGCCGGCAGACTTGCAGCAATTGGCCGGATATATGCGCCAGAGCTACAGCGAAGCGACGCAATGGTGGGAGTTCACCAGTTCCCCGGCCTTGCAGGACACGGGCCTGCCCGACGACCTGCTGGATGACGCCGCTGCGGCCGAACCTCCCGCGGTGGCCATCGCCACCGACGAGGACACCGGCAACGAGACCTCGCCATGAAGGACGCCGCCTCGACTGCGCAACGGGAGCAGAACCAACGCCAGGGCCTGATCGTCGGCACCATCACCTTGCCGTTCCGGCTGCTCGGGGTGCTGATCGGCTCGCTGCTGTTCTCGATCGTCGTGGAGTGCGTCGGCATGCACCTGTTCTGGCAGGACCAGGGCTGGCGCCATTCCCAGCAGATGTTGCAGTACGAGCTGGGGCACCTGTCCAGCCACTTCACGCGCAGCGTGGTGGTACAGGAGCCGGGCCGCACGGCGCACGAACTGGTGGACACCGGCTACGAATGGGTGTTCGTGCGTTCCGGGCTGCTGGAGCGCATGAGCCAGACCGCCGAGCGCGCCCGCGCGCCCAGCCATGGACAGACGCGCAACTTCCGCTATTACATCAGCCAGGCCTATGTCTGGACCGAGAGCTACCTGATCGCCGCGGCTTTCACGACGCTCACGTTCCTCGTGCGCCTGCTGGTTCTGGTGCTCACGTTGCCGCTGATCTTCACTGCGGCGTTCGTCGGTCTGATCGACGGTCTTGTGCGGCGGGACGTGCGCCGGTTCGGCGCAGGCCGGGAATCCGGCTTCATCTACCACCGCGCGAAGGCAAGCCTGATGCCGCTGGCCGTGCTGCCGTGGGTCACGTACCTGGCCTTGCCGATCTCGGTGCATCCACTGCTGATCCTGCTGCCCAGCGCCGCCTTGCTGGGGCTGGCGGTGTCCCTGACCGCTGGCAGTTTCAAGAAATACCTGTAGGAAGACAACAGCATAATGTTGTCTGCTCTGGGCGAATCTTGCTCGTTCTCGAACGCTACAGACCCAAGTTGGCAACGATACTCACCTAGCAGGTGCTAGCCTACACTGACTCTGCTTTCTTCGGAATGTACTGCATGCCCATACTTACGGTCGCGTCATTCACTTGTAGAAATGAGAAGCGAAATAATCAATGACCTCTGACGCCTGCGTACCCTGACGAAACCGCTTCTGCTGATCGAAATCAGTCGACGGTAACATATGGATCAGTTGTTCGTGCGAGTACAGCGATATGACTTCCAGCGCATCTAAGCCTCGTGAGCGTTGCCCAGTGAGAGTATTCATCGCCTCGACGACAGCACCAATCATGACGTCAGCCAACTGAACCGCTGGGCTACTCTTCGAATCCACCAGTATCACTGACTGGAGCTTAAGCGGAAACGTGAGATTCGCGATCTCAGTCTGGCGGAAAGTAATTTCCTCATCGTGATCGATGTATCTTTGCAGCAGGTCGTGGTATGTACGCAGGTTCTTGGACTGATCGTGCTCAACGCGGTACGCGCTGTCAGCCATAACCTCCATGCGGCTTATAAGCGACTGCAACACCACCCAAGCAGCATCGGTGCTGACACCGGGCGTAGCGATAGCTTGCAAACACTCCGGCGCAGCAAACTGTGCCAGTGGCCCCAAGGCTTCCGGCAAAGCTTGCCAATTGGTACTCCGAGCAGCCTGCACCAGAGCGCCAAGAGCCTGTGGTGACTTCTCCTTAACGGCACGCTGAAACGAGGCTAGTAAACGCTCGAATGCACTCTTGCCAAAGAGCGTGGGGCCGGCCGTGTGTAGGAGTGAGGCCAGCGCGTAGTTCTGACCATCGGCGTAAAAATCGTGTCCGCGCTCGTAGTAGAAGGGCTCCACCGCGTAGTCAAGATACATCAGAAGTAAGAGGTAGCGCTTGTCGCAAACGTAAGTCACACATTTATAGTGGGTCAGTAGATCACGTTGTAGAGCCAACAGGCGAGGGTGATTGGCGGGACGGCGAGCCAAAGCACTGTATTTGAGTTCGGCGGCTTGAAGCGATGGAAAATGCTCCCGGATCAAACAACGTGCATCGTCATCCTCAATGGCGATCGCGGCCGCTCCTTGGAAGCGCTGCGCAGCATTCAACAGGTCGAAACCGGTGTAGCCGCTTTCGTCAATCCGAAAGCACTCCATTTAACTGCTCCCTGAAATAATGGCGACAGCGATGCTGTCGGCTAAACCGAGATTTCCCGCTCCAACTCGCTCAAGCGGTCAACGATGTGCTCGACTGACGGAGTCGCACCATAAAACGTCTTACTGCCCCGCCCCGCCTTGCTAGGGTTGGCCGCGAGCCTGATGGCAGGCAGCTTCAAAATATGCTTGTAATTGATAAGGTCACTTTGTCAACCATTGACCGTAGGCCTCAACATCGATCATAGGTACCGTTCCGCTGAACTGAAGCTGCGCAATCAGCTTGAACAAGAACGCTGTAGCGGGCTTGCTTTCGTTGACGTAGTTGTAATTCCCTGTAGCAGAGTCGTGAAAGAAGTGCCCGTGGGCAGCAACACATCCGATGTCCAAGCGCCCGTCACCCAAATCGGTTTTCAGCGCTTTGTCCATCGACGGTCCCAAAGCAGGGCTCCATTCGCTCTCGAAGGTCAGCAGACCGCCAAGTATGGGAATCAGAGGCTTCGCCGGATAAGTCCCGCCAGCATGAGGGATCGGCAGGCTCGTTCGATGCAGCTTACGAACGCTGGCTACCTTTTCCTGGGCATAAGCGACCAGAGCGGCATCTGCGGTCTGCTTCGCTTCAAACACAGCGTACACACTTTCGGCGGGGATGATCGTTTCGTTTTCATAGGTGAAAATGAAGGGCGAGTACTGCCGGTCGAACACCACCACGTCTATCTGCTGGCTGAAGTTCCCCAGACTATCTACCACATGCGCTTTGGCCGCTTGATAGCGCTTGGGTAGATATGTGTCCAGCATGCTGATCCAAACATTCTCACTGGCATCACCCTTGGTACCTGGGTGCGCAAAACTCCTGCGTACGACGGACAAGCGCTGCTGAATGTCGTCATGCAATGACGAAAGAAGCTGGGAGAGCGACCATTGAGACATGTTTTTTTCCTCAGTTGGTAGTAGTGCCTTGAAGTCAGGACAATGGGAACTTCGGCCCAAATAGCGCGCGCCAGGCCCGAAGTGCTTCCAGATTGCGGCCCCGACGGCTATGGTCGATGGCGATAGACGCGTCTCGGCTTGCCTGCGCCAACAGCTCCTGCGCTCGCAGTTTGCGTGCGGCATCCATGTCGTTGCTAATTGCAGGGCCCATACCTGCCGGATCGGGCCATTCGTCATGGACACGGTCGGCAAGCGTTGCAAAGAACGACTGAATCTCGCGATCGAAAGAACCGCCCCAACCGCCGTACAGGCATTCCAGCGCCATGACTTCGATCAGGAATGACGGCTTGACCGGCTTCTGATCGCCATGCTTGGGATTGTTGTTCCAATATTTCACCATGCGCACGAGGCCTTTCCACTCATTGCCATAGGCCTGATGTGCGGCGGTCGCCTTTTCTTTGTGGATTTCCGGGTCCGTCTTGATCCATTTGCCCGAGGCTGAATCCGGGATCTCGTACTCCGTGCCGGTGTCGAATGCAGGCACAGCATCCACACTCACCACGCGATAGTCCGTATTGTCCTCGGCGTCGATGTGGATGCCAAAGTCCACATTGATCGATCGAGCCTGCTTGCGAACAGCAGCCTCACCATACTTGTCGACCAGCGCTTGGTAGAAATCGTCCAACACAACCGTCGCCGCCTTGCCGTGGTAATGCTTCTCAGAATCCTTCATTACGAAGAAGATATCAATATCCTTGAGCGGCTTGGTCTTGGTGTAGCGCGCATACGACCCCGTCAGGAAGCTACGCGCAATCCCGAATTTCGTCTGCAGGTAGTCGCGCACCTCATTCTGACGCTGCGAGGCATTCTTCTGCTCGCGCTCGTTAAGCTCAAGGCGCGATTTGAATTTCCGAAAAGCTTCTTCAATAGACAGCATCAGCGTTGCCTCCAGTATCCGGCCTGACCCGCGAGGCCACTATGTTCGACAGTCGAGCCAAGGCTTTGTTTGACCATATCTTCTGTAGAACGGTAGCTCCCATTGCCCCAGCCCTCAACATCTGGGCGCCCAGGCCTGGTGTCGAGCATGACTTTGTACTTAGCTTGCCAAGGTAACAGCCCAGCCTTCTTGATGGCGTACTTCAATTGCTCGGTATCGGTCCAGAAGCTACCATCGCCCTCCGACCACCCGTAAACGATGTCGATATCCCAACGAATGATGAGTTTGTCCGTGAAGGGATCGTATATTTCCAGAACGACCCTACGCAGGTCACCGGTACCAAGCCATGTTTTGATGGCCCGGGTGTTACTAGCCCAACTGTCAACAAAATGCTCAGGATCTAGGCCGCTGAAGAGAATGATGTCTTTGAGACTCTTGAGAATGTTGTCGGTGACATAGGTAACCGAGTGGGTGTATGAGTAAGTAGCGACCGTGCTCATGACTTTAGGAAACCTCCAAGGTCGAGCGAAAGCGCCTGCCCGGCCATCGCTTTTTCCTCTGTCGCAATCCCTTGTTCCAAATCGCGCGCGCTAATACGACTGCTATGCTTCTTCAGCGCAGACTGAACCCAAGCAAGCTGTTCCTTTGAGCATGGAAGCGAGACTGCCCACTCACCCTTCAATGGCTCGAATCCCAGAGGATCCTCACTGGCATCGCTGCCATCGATCGCATCTTCGTCGAAGAGACAGTAGATCCGTGTGCGAGGCCCATCGCAGGTTGCAACGATAGGTGCACCTTTGGGAGATTGATCACTGATCAGGCTGGCAGCGACACCTGCCACGGCCTTGAGCTCTTTACGGGCAGTGCTGTCTTTGCCCTGGGTCAGCAGTTCAACGATGGCGTCCCAGGTTTCCAACGCATCACGATGCGGAGAACCGCGGAACGTCCGGCTCACGACAGTGGTCATTGTTGCTTTCCTCCTTGAATGCGCACTTCTTTAGCCTGATCGATCGCCTCGCTCAGGTGCTCAATGGACAGTTTATTTGGATCAATAGCAACCTGGGGATCTGCTGCAAGGGCATTCGCTACGACCTTGCGAATAGCGCGTCCATCCAGCCCCACGCATTCGCCAGCGCAGGCGTCGAACTTGGTGGTGGCTGCGAGCTTGCCTATGTTGGGGAAGGTCTTGGCCAGCCCTTTCAGACAGTCAGCGAGAATCTGCTTGCATGCATTCTTATCTGGCAAAGGCACCTCCATCACCATGTCGCAACGCGAGAGGAAGGCGCTATCGACCGCTTGCGGGAAGTTACTGGTCGCCACGAACAGAAGATGTGGGTGTTGCTCGGCGAGCATGTCTAACTGCACCAGGACAGCATCAGTGGCACGATGAACATCGATCGGGTTGGCTTCCAAGCTAAGCTTTGATCGATCAGCAGCGAGCGTCTCGACCTCATCCAGAAGCACGATCGTCGGCCCTACGGCTGCGGACTCAGCGATTGATTGTGAGAAGAGGTCTGCCACAGCGCGCTGCGTCTTGCCCATTGCGGAACTGGTCAGCGTGTGTGGCTCGACTTCGAGCAAGCGAAATTTCACCGAAGGGAAAGACTCAGCCACGCGATGCGCCAAGCCCCGCGCCAAGGAGGTCTTCCCTGTTCCCGGCGGCCCCACCAGCAATATCACGCCATGCAGGGGCAGCACTGTGCGCTCGACCTTGGGACGCACAGTAAAATTGACGATCGCCTGGGAAAGCAACTGCTTCTTGCGCGCCTCGTCCATCACAATGGAATCCCACAATGCGCCCAATGAGGCGTCCGGTAGCTTCCAGTTTCGGTGGATGCCTTTCGGCAGGGAGGTGTCTGTCGGGGGATTCTTTGTCATCCGTGTTTCTCGGTAAGTCAGAGAATGGTTCGGTAAGTGGTAAGCACCTTGGTGGTTTGGTCCAAACCTTGGCGAAGCAAGATTTCGAGGTATCGGTCCACATCCATTGGCGGATTCTTGAGTTGAGCGCGCTGGCGCTGTGCGGCCGTCACAACCGCAGCTGCGTCGAGGTCCAAAAGGTTGTCCACGAACTCATCGGGATGCTGTGATTCGATACCGTAGGGCGCAAGCATCTCTACGGGGAAATCGCGCTCGTTGAACGTCACGATTACGCTTGCCCCGCAGCGAATCGCTGCAGCCAGCACATGGCGGTCGTCTGGGTCTGGCCGTTCCAGGCCTGCGACCGATGCTTCGTAGCCCTCAACCAAGCCGTCTGGGATAGCGCGATCCATCAACTCCGATGTCCGATCGACCTGTGCCCTAGTGAGGTCGGGACGATTGAGTAGCAGGTTGCGCTTCCATTCCTCATGGATGGCCTGGCTCCATCGCGCCCGAAATCGACCGGATAGGCCCAGCCACATGAGGAAGTCGCGCAGAGGTGCAGGATAGAGGACGCATGCATCATAAACGGCTGTGAAGGGGGAATGCCTCATTCGTACCCCATTCCTAACTCTTGTGACTGCTGGGCGAGCTCGGCCATGGCTTGCTCGCTCGCTTGCTCACGCACTTCCTTGTACTGCATCAAGTCGGCAAATCTCACCCTACGGTGCTTGCCGGTTCGATGAAACGCCAATACGCCCTCTTCGAGTAGTTTGACCAAGTGGGGGCGAGACACGTTGAGCAGATCTGCCGCCTCCTGGGTAGTCAACTCCGCATGGACAGGCACCACCTTCACGGCGTTTCCATCGGCCAGTTCGGCCAGGATGTCCACCAGCAATCGCAGCGCGGAGGTAGGTAACTCCACCTGGTGCGCCTGCTTCCGGTCATCGAAGATCTGGATGTGCTGTGTCTCGAATTTCGTTGCCAAGTAGGCCGCCAAGGCACGCTGCCCCTGCACGGCTGCCTTCATCTCCCCCGCGGCAGGCAGGGCTATCTTGGATTGGGCAGTAGTGATCATGGCTATCTCCTAGGCAAAAACAGGTTGCAGAGATCATTGTATTCGAAATATTCGAAAACCGCAATAAACGAAACGGACCTCCCCTGCTGCCTGCGTTTGCGGGCGACCCCTCCTAACCGCTCACTGAGGGTACGGGCCGGTTCCTATTGTTTACGGTCTAAAACAACCCTGACCTCCATGATCAAGCCATTGCTGATCACACAGGAATGGCGCGATGTTGGCTCCGATCTGGCAGCGCGCCGCGCACAAACTGGTGGATACCGGCTACGAATGGGTATTCGTTCGCTCCGGGTTGCTGGAGCGCATGAGCCAGACCGCCGGGCGCGCCCGCGCACCCAGCCACGGGCAGACGCGCAACTTCCGCTACTACATCAGCCAGGTCTATGTCTGGGCCGAGAACTACCTGATTGCCGCTGCCTTCACCACGCTCACGTTCCTGGTTCGCCTGCTGGTTCTGGTGCTCACGTTGCCGCTGATCTTCACCGCCACGTTCGTTGGACTGATCGACGGCCTGGTGCGCCGGTTCGGCGCAGGCCGGGAATCCAGCTTCATCTACCACCGAGCGAAGGCGAGCCTGAAGCCGTTGGCCGTGCTGCCCTGGGTCACGTACCTGGCTTTGCCGATCTCGATGCATCCACTGCTGATCCTGCTACCCAGCGCCGCATTGCTGGGGCTGGCGGTATCCCTGACCGCTGGCAGTTTCAAGAAATACCTGTGATGAGCCATCCGGGCAACAACCCCTGCGATGCACGCAATCTCGGCGCGCGTCCTGACCAAGACTTTATTTTTGACGACGTGTACGTTCAACCAATTGCCCGATGAGTTGGCTGAAAGGAACGAGATTGCCCTCGACGCTGGCAGCCTCCAGCGTCTCCATGTAGTCGCTGCGCCTCTCCACCGGAACCACCGTCCACGGATAGCCGCCCGCCCCCAGCATGGCGTTCATCATGAAGCGCCCCATGCGGCCGTTGCCATCGACATAGGGGTGGATATTGACGAACACGAAGTGTCCCAGCACCACCCGGACGGCTGGGTCCTGCTCTTGCTGAAGGAGCCGGAAGAACGTTGGCATCAGTTCGCGCACGGCCTCATGGCGCGGAGGAACATGCTTGGAGCGGCGGATATAGACCGGGCCGCTGCGATAACCCGCCAAGTCTCCCGGCTGCAAGATGCCCGCGGTGACACTGGGCGCAAACAGTTCCCTGTACCAAGCGCCATGATCCTTTTGCACGACCTCACCGGGATTGCGGCCATCCAGGATGGCGCCAAGACTTTGCTTGACCCGCTGGAACGCGAGCCAATAGCCACGCGCAGCCAGCGCGTCTCGATGGCTCCGATCAACCGCTCGGTCATCAGGATTCCAGGAACCGGAACGCACACGCTCGATCAACTCCGTGCTGACACGGTAGCCCTCGATGGAGAGCGAATGGTATGCATCGGTGACGTAGACCTCATCGACCCGTCGCAGGTAGACGTCCTTGTCCACGGGCGTCATGGGTGGTCTGGGAAAATGCTCCAGCACCTGCTCACGCATGCCTTGCCAGCTCATCTCCAGCCGATTCACGTAGGGCGATGAGGCTTTCAGACTGAGCAAGGGCGGAGTCGAGTCCGTGAACGGATTGGTTTCCTTGATGGCATAACCCGCAGCGCGCATGGCGCCGACGATGTCATCGGCGATCTGATCGCTACCCATGCTGCGAAACGCCCCCGCCAGTCGCCCGGCGACAACGCTGTGGCCGCCCTCAAGCAAGCGACCCAGCACATCCGAGGCATCTCGAACCATGGCCAAGGCCGCGCGCAACGTCACAGGCTGGGCCTGGAATGCAGTTGCTCCAACAGCCACCAATGCAGCCGGAAGGGTGTAGATACGCACGCCCTCCCGGGTTTCGATGTCGGAGGCCGAAGGCATATCCGCACGGATGTCGAAGATGGACGTCTGGTACGGAAGCGGCAGCGGTTTGTTGCCGCCCTTGGGCGCGCGAATCAAGAGTTGGCGAGGCACGGTCCAGTCACCGGTCAGCAGGCTCAAGGACTGCTCCGGCCCCAGGCACCAATCAGACCCGAATCGCACGGTCAGGTAGCTGCTGCAGAACGCCCAGAAGGAGGCATACCAAGCTGTGCTTTCACCCTGCGTTTCGTCCGGGCGCGCGGGGATGTACCAGCCCTTCATCACCTCCAGCAAGAAACCGCTGCTCTGAAGCCGCTCCCTGTTGATGCGGCTGAGCTGGCTGCTGCGTATGGCAACGCTGCCTTGATCCTGAAGCTGCTTGAGGGCGACCAAGGCGGTAGCAAGTTTGTCGGATGGTACGGCCACGGAGACCCTCGTTAGGCTATTGTGCGTCACTAAAATTAGGTTATTGAGATTAACCGATCTTAGGTTTTTGTGCTACGCAATGATTAGGTTATTGTGTTGAAAGCGCAACCCTCACCTCTGCGCTCCCACCTATTCAGACGCTTCCGGGGAGCATAGCGTCATCAATCCAGTCGCCGCCAGATTCCTATTGTTTGCGGCCTGAAGTCGCCCTGACCTCCATGATCAAGCCATTGCTGATCACACAGGAATGGCACGATGTTGGCTCCGATCTGGCAGCGCGCCGCGCATCGCGGCGTGCCCATTATTCTCGTGACGGCCCTGCTGCTGGGTCAGTACCCGATGGCGTTGGCCGAGTCCCCCGCACAGCGCCAGGAGCTGGTCGCCGCGCTGCGCCAGCTCGACGCCCTGGAGCGTGCCGTCGCCGACAGCGCCGCGCGTGCCCCCGTCCAGCCGGGCGAGCGCTACCACTTCGATTACCCGCGGCTGCTAGCTGACCTAGCACGCGTGCAAGCCGGCATCCAAGCGCACCTCACCCCTTCCCGTGCCCAGCCGCGCGACCCCTCCGAGCTGGCTGGCGATTACCGCACTGAACGACCCAGCACTATCGAACTGACAGAGGGCCAGCCATGAACGGCACCCAGGTCTCAGCATTTCAAGCCAACAGCGGCATCGCGCCTTCTGCAATGGCAACCGTACTGATTGGCATCGTGTTCGCGGTGCTACTTGTCTGGGGCGTCTGGGCCATCAGAACAGCCTACGTAGGATGGTCCGAAAGCCAATTGAACCGGCGCCAGTTCCTTGCTGTCTGCATCCGCTTTGCCGCGATGTATCTCGTCCTAAGTTACTTCCTCCTCTCCTGACCTGAAAGGACTGACCATGCAAAATCGCACCTTCACTTCCCGTCTCGTCCAGCGCACCGCTGTGGCACTAGGCGCCGCCGCGCTGCCCGCGCTGTCGTTTGCGCAAGGCTTGCCGCAGCTGGAAAACCCGACCCGCGGCACCGGCAACGGCATCATGGAAACGATCAGGAACTACGGCTATGACATTGTGATGCTCGTAGCCTTGTTGGTGGTAGCGTCCATGTTTATCGGCGTCTGCTACCACGCCTACGGGACCTATGCAGAAATCCATACGGGTCGTAAGACCTGGGGCCAGTTCGGACTGACCGTCGCCATCGGGGCCGTTTTGCTTGTGATCGGCATCTGGCTGCTCACCGAAGCTACCGGCATTCTGTAAGCGAGGACGACAGATGTCCGAGCAGCAGCACGTTCGTGCCGATGGAACAGTGACTTTCCTTCCGCATCGGCTCAACCGACATCCAGTGGTCGTGCGCGGTCTCACCGCCGACGAGCTGTGGATTTGCTGCGGCCTGTCCGGCGGCGCCGGTCTGCTAGCCGGTGCGCCGCTGTCCTGGATATTCCGCACGATCGCGCTCGCACCGACCTTCGTTGTCCTAGGCGTGGCCCTGGGCGTATTCGTAGGAGGCGGCCTCCTTCGCCGTCTCAAACGCGGCAGGCCCGACACTTGGCTCTACCGACAACTGCAGTGGCGCATCGCCACGCGCTATCCGCTGATGGCCGGCTGGGCGGGCGGTCATGTTTTGATCTCGCGTTCGGGTTTCTGGACCACGCGCAGGAGTACCCGATGAGCCGCTTCAAGAACGAGATTACCCATCTGAAGGCGCACATCAAGACGCTTCGCCTGGGTGCTGGTGCACTAGTGATCGTCGCTCTGGTCATGGGTGGAGGCTGGTGGAGCGCGCCACGCGATCTCACCATTCATGTTCCGCCCGACCTGCGCTCCGGAAGCACGCGAAAGTGGTGGGAAGTGCCACCCGAATCAGTCTACGCCTTCACGTTCTATGCGTTCCAGCAACTAAATCGCTGGCCAACGAATGGCGAAGAAGACTACGCGCGCAACCTCCATACGCTCTCCCCGTATCTCACGCCATCCTGCCAGGCCTTCCTACGAGCCGACTATGACTATCGGCGCAGCACGGGTGAGCTAAGGCAGCGCGTGCGCGGAATTTATGAAATCCCTGGCCGCGGATACGGCGACAACCCTACTGCGCGCGTGCGCGTGATCTCCGACCGCGACTGGGTGGTGACGCTGGACATCAGCGCTGACGAATACTACGGCGCCGAGCAGGTCAAGCGCGCGCTGGTGCGCTACCCCATCAAAGTTACACGCGTGGATGTCGATCCAGCGCGTAACCCATTCGGTCTGGCACTTGACTGTTACGAGAGCGCTCCCCAACGCATCAGCGTCCCAGAGCCGACGCGACCAGCCTCAGGGGGCTTGGTTCCGCAAGTGCCCCAAGGAGAAACCCCATGAAGCACCCTGTACTCACGTTGCTGGGTCTGCTGGCCGTGACTGCCACAGTGGTTATATCCCCCGCATCCCAGGCGGTAGAAATCCTTCGCTGGGAACGCGTCCCGCTCGCGGTGCCGTTGAAAGTGGGTCAGGAGCGAATCGTGTTCATTGACCGGAACGTTCGCGTAGGTGTGCCAGCCAGCATTGGAGAACGACTTCGGGTACAAAGCGCTGGCGGTGCGGTGTATCTGCGCGCAAGTGAAGCGATTGAGCCGACTAGGCTACAACTGCAAGACGCAGACACAGGCACGCTAATTTTGCTGGACATTGCCGCTGAACCTGCCAAGGAGGGCGAAACCGAACTGGAGCCTGTGCGCATCATCGAGGGAAACGGCTCCTCGACGCGCTACGGCGATCAGCCCAATGGTACCAACGAGGCCGCAACACGAGCCCAAACCCCAGCAGGTACACGGGCAGTGCGGCGCGAAACGCCAGTGCCGGTCGTGCTAACGCGCTTTGCCGCGCAGAACCTCTACGCGCCGCTACGCACCGTGGAGCCACTGCCCGGCGTCATGCGAGTCAATCTGCGCCGCGACATAGATCTGACCACGCTAATGCCAACGCTACCAGTTCGCGCGCTCGCGCTCGCGTCGTGGCGTCTGGAAGATCAGTGGGTCTCTGCCGTGCGCCTGACCAACACCGGTGCCGACTGGGTCACACTGGACCCGCGCGTCCTGCAAGGTGACTTCCTCACAGCGACCTTCCAGCACGGAACACTCGGACCGCGCGGAACACCCGAGGACACGACAGTCTTATATCTGGTAACGCGCGGACGCGGGCTGGCGCAGTCGCTGCTGCCAGCGATCAACCGCTTCGACCCGACCGCGCATCTGCCACAATCGGAAGCGGAAGCCGGCGACGTCAAGGAGGCCCGCCATGCGCAGTAACGGCTTGCTCAAGTGGCTGATGATCCCCGTGGCGCTGACCGTCGTGTTTGTCGCTATCCGATTGTTATCCGGGACAGGCGCGTCGGCACCAGATATCACGGATGCCAGCGCCCAACTCAGCCCTGAGGAAATGAAAGCGTTGGGCATCGAGGGTGACACCCCCCGCGATACCGTGGCGACGCTCGTCGCCCAAGTGAAGCAACTGCGTACCGAGCTTCAAACCGCACTCTCGGACAACAGGTCGCAACGTGAGGAGAACCAGCGCCTGCGCCAGCGAGAATCCTCAATCGATCAACGCATCAGCTCTGCGCTGGAAACCGAGCGCTCCAACCTACGTCGCGACCAAGAGGAAGCAGCCAATGCGCGCCAACAAACCGAAGGGCTACTCGCCGACCTTCAACGGCGCCTGGACAGCATCGGTGGCGGCGGCCATGCTGATCTTCCTGTGGGCTTGGGCCTACGCGACGGCGACGAGGCCGGAATGGAAGGCGGCATGCGGTGGGTCGAACCGGACGACGCGAAGAAGGCCGAGGGCCGCAACGGCAGTCGTGGCACGGGCAGCGGCATGAGCTTCCCAACGAGCTTCGGCCCTGCACAAAGCGCACTGGAAACCACGGCGGAAACCGTTGCAAACGCCGGCGCACGCGCCGCCGGCATCAAGAGCGCCAAGCCCGTCTATACCGTGCCAAGCAATTCGACGCTCATGGGCTCCGTAGCGATGACAGCACTCATCGGCCGCGTGCCGATCGACGGAACCGTCAACGATCCTTATCCCTTCAAGGTATTGGTCGGTCCCGACAACCTCACTGCCAATGGCATCGACATTCCCGATGTCGCCGGGGCTGTCTTCAGCGGCACTGCATCAGGCGACTGGACACTCTCGTGCGTACGCGGTCAAGTACGCAGTATCACCTTCGTCTTTCACGATGGGACTATCCGTACCATCCCCGAAGACCGCGACGGCAACCAGCAGAACAACCAGCAGCGAGATGGCCTGGGCTGGATTAGCGACCCGTACGGCATTCCTTGCGTCAGCGGTGAGCGGCGCAGCAACGCCCAGCAATACCTCGGCTCGCAGGCCCTGATCACCGCAGCCGGTGCCGGCGTGGCCTCGCTGATCGACAGCGACAGCGGCCAGATGTCCTACGTGGGCGCCGACGGCTCCATCGGCAGCGTCGGCATCTCAGGCAACGAAGCCGTGGGCCGCATCTTGGCCGGTGGCGTGCGCGACATGGCGGACTGGGTGAACAAGCTGTACGGGCAGGCGTTCGCGGCCATCTATGTCAAGCCCGGCGCGAAGGTCGCCGTCCACCTCGAAAAACCGCTCGCCATCGACTTCGATCCCGAAGGCCGCAAGGTCGATTACCGCGCAGGAGAAGCCCATGCTCTCGAACTTGAATAAGGGCCTGGCGCTGGCCCTTGCCGTCGTACTCCTCGGCGGCTGCGCCACCAACAAGGAAAAGCTGCTGCCCCACGGCGATAGCACAATGATGGACATCTGGCAACAGAACGCCGGCGATGGCGGTGGGAGCTCCGGCCAGGCGGCACGCCAGCGGTTGCTCGATGCCCGCCAGAGCCTGCGCCGGCCGCTGACCGAGGCCGACGTGCAGGCCGCGTCTGCCGAGCAGATAAGTTACACGCGCACCGCACGCAACGAGATCCATAGCCAGTTCCACAGACTACCGAACCCCGATCTTGTTATGTACGTGTACCCGCACTTGGCGGGCACGGACCCCGTTCCTGTACCCGGCTACACAACAGTATTCCCCCTGTACCAGCGCATCCAGTACGCCATGCCGGGTGAACGCGTGGAGGACTATTGATGCGATGGACACTCCCATGGTCGAAGGCCTCTGCGTCAAAGCAGACTCCATCCGACTTCAGCACTCACGATCAACCTGATGCCTGGCAACAGCATGTCGATACCTTGCGCCAAGCCGGAATCCCAGAGCCTGGCACGGCAGCCCAAGTCCGCACGCCGGTGACATTAGCCGACGAGCAGGCGCTGTACCGCGTCGCGCCGTCCTTTGTGGAGTTACTGCCATGGGTTGAGTTTCTGCCGCAGTCAAATTCCATGTTGCTGGAAGACGGACAATCGGTAGCGGCGTTTTTCGAGCTGGTGCCGCTGGGTACCGAGGGCCGCGAGGCGGACTGGCTTGCGCAAGCCCGTGACGCCTTGGAAAACGCTCTGCAAGATAGCTTCGACGAACTTGACGAAAACCCCTGGGTGCTTCAGCTCTACGCCCAGGACGAAACCAGCTTTGTCCAGTACATGCAGAAGTTGCGTGAATACGTGCAGGCACGCGCCCGGGATACCGCCTTCACCGAGTTCTACCTTCGGTTCTTCGACCACCACCTACGTGCTGTGGCCAAGCCTGGAGGTCTGTTCGAGGACACGGTAGTTACACGACTACGCTGGCGCGGCCAGATGCGACGTGTGCGGATGGTCGTCTATCGCCGTGCAGCCGGGCAGGCGAACCGCCGCGGGCAGACTCCCGAGCAGATGCTGAACATCGTCTGCGACCGCTTGTGCGGCGGCCTGGCAAACGCTGGCATCCAGACACAGCGCATGGTTGCAGCAGACATTCATGACTGGCTGCTGCGGTGGTTCAACCCCCGACCAACACTACTTGGGCCCGGAGCTGAGAGCCGGGAACGCTTCTATGCGTTGACGCGCTACCCAGATGAGGTAGAGGGCGGAGAAATTGAACTGGCCAGCGGACGAGATTTCAGCCAGAGACTGTTCTTCGGCCAGCCACGCTCCGATGCTGTGCACGGTGCCTGGTACTTTGACGACATGCCACACCGCGTCCTTGTCACAGACCGCCTTCGTACGCCGCCCAGCACAGGCCATCTAACCGGGGAAACCCGTAAGGGCGATGCGATCAATACACTTTTCGATCAGATGCCCGAGGACACAACCATGTGTCTGACGCTAGTGGTAACACCCCAGGACACGCTCGAAGCGCACCTGAACCATCTGGCGAAGAAGGCAGTGGGCGAAACGCTAGCATCAGAACAAACGCTCAAGGACGTCCAAGAAGCACGCTCACTCATCGGCAGCGCACACAAGCTATACCGTGGGACGATGGCATTTTATCTGCGCGGACGCGACGAGGCTGAACTTGACCGGCGTGGCCTTGATCTATCCAACGTGATGCTCAATGCTGGGTTACAGCCTGTTCGAGAAGAAGATGAAGTAGCTCCACTCAACAGCTACCTGCGCTGGTTGCCATGCTGCTACAACCCCGCGCAGGATCGGCGAAACTGGTACACCCAACTGATGTTTGCTCAGCATGCAGCGAACGTGTCACCGGTGTGGGGCCGCGCTCAGGGTACGGGACACCCCGGCATCACGATGTTCAACCGCGGCGGCGGCGTGATTACTTTTGACCCACTTAATCGTCTGGACCGGCAGATGAACGCCCATCTGTTCCTGTTCGGACCCACGGGCTCAGGCAAGTCCGCCACGCTCAACAACCTTTTGAACCAAGTCACGGCAATCTACCGCCCGCGGCTCTTCATCGTGGAAGCCGGCAACAGCTTCGGTTTGTTCAGCGACTTCGCCAAGCGCTTAGGCCTGACCGTGAACCGTGTCAGGCTATCTCCTGGCTCGGGCATCAGCCTGGCTCCATTTGCTGACGCGCGCCGGCTGATCGAAACCCCTAGCGACGTACGAACGCTTGATGCTGATGCGTTGGACGAGGAGCCGTCTTCGGATGCTTCGGCCATGGAGGCTGATGAACAACGAGACGTTTTAGGAGAGCTGGAGATCACAGCCCGCCTGATGATCACAGGCGGCGAAGATAAAGAGGAAGCCCGCATGACGCGAGCTGACCGGTCTCTGATCCGTCAGTGCATCCTAGATGCCGCCGAACACTGCGTAGCCGAGAAACGCACAGTGCTCACACGCGACGTGCGCAACGCGCTGCGCACCCGCGGCCAGGACCCTACTCTGCCCGAGACGCGCCGTGTCCGGCTGTTGGAGATGGCGGACGCGATGGACATGTTCTGCCAAGGCACAGACGGCGAAATGTTCGACCGTGACGGCACACCTTGGCCCGAGGCTGACATCACTCTGGTCGATCTGGCGACATACGCCCGCGAAGGCTACAACGCGCAGCTCTCGATCGCCTACATCAGCTTGATCAGCACCGTGAATAATATCGCCGAGCGAGATCAGTTTCTAGGGCGCCCGATCATTAACGTCACCGACGAAGGTCACATCATCACGAAGAACCCTCTGCTTGCACCGTACGTGGTCAAGATCACCAAGATGTGGCGCAAACTCGGCGCATGGTTCTGGCTTGCGACGCAGAACATCGACGATCTACCACGAGCAGCAGAGCCAATGCTCAATATGATCGAATGGTGGATATGCCTGTCCATGCCACCAGATGAGGTAGAGAAGATTGCACGTTTCCGAGAACTAAGTCCAGCGCAGAAGGCACTGATGCTCTCAGCCCGCAAAGAGGCGGGAAAGTTCACCGAGGGGGTCATCCTATCAAAAAGCATGGAAGTCCTTTTCCGCGCTGTGCCACCGAGTTTGTATCTCGCACTTGCACAAACGGAACCGGAAGAGAAAGCCGAGCGCTACCAACTCATGCAACAGCATGGCTGCACCGAACTGGAAGCGGCGTTCAAGGTAGCCGAGAAAATCGATCGGGTACGCGGCATCGAGACGCCAATCCTAAACCTGCCGCAGTAGCCCGGAGAACAGCATGAAGCACAAGCGCCTTTCCATCCCACTGCAGGTCGAGACCTGCCGCCGCCCACACCGCCAACGGCGCTGGCTATGGGTCCTGACAGTCGGACTGGTCACTTTACTGCTGATCTGGCTTATGTCCCGCTCGCCTGGCGAGTTTTCGCCACGACCAGCCGTGCCGACGGCCGAGGTACTGGTGGATGGGCCGCCCTGGCAAACGGGCAATCCAAAGAGCCGTTTCACGCTGACCCTTTATGCCGACCTCGAATGTCCGTTTTGCCGCGCCTACTTCCCGCAGATCAAGCGCTGGGTGGGCGATAACACGGATGTAACGCTGCACTGGCACCACTTGCCACTGACCGCACACGAACCAGCAGCGTCCGCCGAGGCGCGTCTGGCTGAATGCGCCGCTGAGTCGGCTGGGCACACGGCATTCTGGCAAGCCGTCGAGTGGGTCTATGCAAATACACGCGGTGACGGCCAGGGGCTGCCCGATGGCCTGCGCTATCCCGGCCTGACACCAGCCATCGAACAGTGCCTGGCAAGCGAGCGGCCCGATGCCGTCATTCGCGCCCAGGCCGAGCAAGCCATGCGCAGCGGCGTGAGCGGCACGCCCTCAGTGCGTCTGCACGACCGCCAGACCGCTCAGTCCATCCTGCTGAAGGGGCCGATCGAAGGCGATTTGTTGCTGTCGGCCATGGACATGCTGGCCGCAGGCGAAGCTGATACGACACCAGACGCACCCATCCCCGAAATGCCTGCCGACGATGTTGGCGACATCCCAGGTAGCCCGCAGTCTTAAAGGCTACGGCACGGCTTGCCGTGCTGACTGTTACCCGTTCGCTTCGCATCCTGGCCGCGAACAATCACCGCAGCGCGGTGGTGGATGCACCTTGTTCCGTTCCCAACCCAGGAGGGCTCGCCCTCACTGGGGGCGTGCTTTCCGATTTCTTCTGGAGGTTCGCCATGTCTCTTGTCGTCAACGATTCCTGCCTGGGGTCGATTTCCGCCGTTGCATCCCAAACCGATGACTGGATCATCCAACAAGCTATCGCACTGCTGGAGCAGCGGGTTTTCAAACGTGGTCCGTGCATGGATCGGCCACAAGCCGTCAAGGATTACTTACGCCTGAAGCTCGTCGCTGAGCCGAACGAGGTATTCGCCATCGTGTTCATGAATGTCAGTCACGAAGTCCTGGCCTATGAGCCTATGTTCAGAGGCACGATTGATTCGGCTGCGGTCTATCCGCGTGTTGTCGTACAGCGTGCCTTGGAACTGAACGCCGCAGCTGCAGTTTTGGCACACCAGCACCCATCAGGCTCTACTGAACCATCGAGCGCGGATCGCAGCATGACCCAGCGATTGAAAGATGCATTGGCGCTCATCGACGTACGAGTGCTGGATCACATCATCGTCGGCCAGGGCGAGCCGTATTCGTTTGCTGAATACGGCCTGTTGTAGCGACGTTTCCCCGCCGTGCCCATCCGAGCACGGCTATCTCATCCCGCGCAGGATCGTCCCGAGTGCCCAGGCACAGGGGGCGTCCTGCGCGTTTTCTTTTCCGAGGAGTTGTTTGTGGCCACTCCATACCATGCTGGCAAACAGATATGCGGGTGATCGCGTTGCGCATTGTTGATGGGAAAGTCCTCATCAGTGGTTGACCATGGGTTTTGACCAACTTTCGGGAGTACGCAACGATGAGTGCCAGTATCCAATCACGCCGCCAGCGCACCAGGAAACACAAAAACACTGCCGTTGTACAATTCGGAAAACTGCCACGCCTGCATTCGTTGATCTGCACCGGCATCCTGGTGAAGACCGATACAGTTCCCCACCCAATCGAGCCGGCATGGCGCAATATTGCGTTGCGCGGTGCGCGTAAGATCGAGGACTGCATCGAACTGGTAGAAGAGTTCGCCCGGCAATGTGTCGATCAGCCTCAGTTGACGGACGCCAGCGTGTTCGTTCCTCATTTTGTTGAACTCAGCGACGAGGATGGCCGCTTAGTTCTGTGTGGACTGGTACTGAGCCGGGTCGTGGACTGGTGCCCGCCTGTGCAAACCCCTGGTGAGGCCAAGCTGGTGCATGCGCGGTGTGTGCGTCTTCGTGATGAAATCCTGAGTCAGGACAATCTGGACTCCTTCAGCGCACTGGATCGGTTGTGCGATTGCGAAGAAGCCCTGAGCGGACGACTGGTCGATCCCTTGTGGCGTGGTGAGGCCGGCAAGGTCTTGAAGCAGCGGGAGGTGCGCCGCATGCGTGCCATGCGCAACGCCACTCAGCCAATTCCCACTCAGAAAGCGTAATGACATTGACAGTACGCGGTGCTAAAATGTGCTCAATCACAGGAGATTGGGCCATGTCTACTACATTGAACATCACGCCAGGCAAGCGCGAAACACTGAACCTGCGTATCAAACCTGAAGAACGCAGCTTGATTGATCGCGCAGCCAAGGTACGGGGCAAAAACCGCACGGATTTCGTGCTGGAAGCCGCGCGTGCGGCGGCCGAGGAAGCGTTGCTCGACCAGTCCATCATTGCTGTTGACCAGGAGGCTTACGCTGCCTTCCTGGCCCGTCTGGACATGCCGCCGCAACCGAACGAGCGTCTGCGCAAGACCATGCGCACACCCGCTCCCTGGGAAAAGTGATGCCGCTTTCAGCGCCGCAGCCGCTGGCCGCGCATCACGACATCCAGTCCTTTTCTTCCGGCGTTGACAGCCTGGATCAGTGGCTCAAGCGCCGTGCCCTGAAGAACCAGACTACGGGCGCATCCAGAACCTTTGTCGTCTGCGAAGATAAGCGCGTACTGGCCTACTACGCACTGGCATCGAGCGCGGTCATCAGTGCCGAGGCCTCCGGTCGCTTTCGCCGCAACATGCCAGACCCGATCCCAGTGGTGGTGCTTGGCAGGCTGGCCGTCGATCAATCGCTGCAGGGCCAGGGTTTTGGCAGAGCGCTGGTGCAAGACGCTGGTCGCCGTGTCATCCAGGCTGCGGACGCCATTGGCATTCGCGGCATGCTTGTACACGCGCTCTCGCCAGAAGCCAAGGCGTTCTACGAACGCATCGGCTTCGAGCCGTCCGCGCTCGACCCCATGACCTTGATGACCACGCTGGCCGACCTGAAAGCCAGCCTGTAGCGGGTCCAAGTCACAAGCCGGTCGGGGTTGACTCGGCGACGATTCGGCATCGCGATATTTGGGATCTAGCCTGGCTGGCCACTCGCGGAGCCAAACTTGTCCCAGAATTGGTGATTGCAAAGATCGGGGACTACGGAGTGAGGAACTATCCTGGCTTGCTTGACCAGACGATCGCACAACTACCTGAAATCGTAAAAAGTCGGGAATTCATGGCGCAAATGAGTCGCTTTATCGACTCGATCACCGTCGCCAAGACACTGGCCAACGAGAGCTATCTCGACTATCTGAGCACATCGGTGGGTGGACTATTTGCCGCAATGAAGACGGCGCTTGAGCGCGATGCCTCAACTGAATTCGACGCACGCTAGGCAAGGCACGAGATAGACGCCCGAGGGGTCTCGCCAAGCATCACATCGCTGTCACCATGCCCGGTAACCTCTAGGCCGTCGTGTAAGCGGCCTAGCGTTGTTACCGTGATCGTCACTCGCAACGCCTCTCGAAGGATTGCACCACGAGAATAGGGATCACGCAAAGTCGCATTGTTCGTGGTGCATGCCTGCACCTTAGGTTCGACTATCAGGGTCATTCATCCTGAGACGCGAGCCCCATGCCTGCCTTCCTTAGCTACCTTGGCCCAATGCTGGCCCTGTCGGCCTTACTGCTAATCACCGGCAACGTGGCCGCTGTGGAGATCTGGGTCGTGACAGACGCTCACCACCCTGTGGCCGGTGCCCAAGCGGCGGATCGCATCATTCAACTTGATGCGGCACAGACCATTGAGGCAGAACTGTCAGCCCAATTGCCAGACGATCCTCAACAGGCCGCAGTGCTCGTCCAACGCCGATTGAACGAACGCGGCCACGCACTGCAACAGCAACTGCGTGAGGCCTACCAAGGCGTGACCGATGCCTGGAGCCTCGGCATCACCAGCATCCCGGCGGTAATCGTCGATCAACGCTACATCGTCTATGGGGAAAACGAGCTCAACCGGGCGCTGGCTCGCATCGAGCAGCACCGGGAGGGGCGGCCATGATCTCCCGTTGCCTACGTCTCGGCGCCGCCGCTGCACTGCTATGCGGCACTACGGCGAGCTTCGCCCTCAACACCGCAACCATCATCTCCTCTACCTTGTCGCCGGACTGCCTCGAATACCGCGTTACGGGGATCTGTTACTGGCTGTACTGCTCCTGGGGCGGATGTACTGTGCGTACGTCGATTAAGGTGCGCCACTACATTCCCGACGCCGTAGTATCGAGCTACAGCAACACAGGGCAAAACCCCTGGGTCGAGGTGCGGCTAATGAGCACACCGAACTCCACAGCGCAGGCTGGCGGAGACGGGACAACCAACGACGATCATGAGAACAACCTGGCGAAGTTCAAGAACGCCGACGTCATCGGCCATCCAGGCGGCCAGGTGTTCCGTCAGTTTGCTTCGGCATCCGGCTACATCTGCGAAGGAGCGGGCACCGCATTTACTCCAAACCTGCTCAGCACGCTCGACACGCTGGCCTGGCGCTACAACGTGCCCGAATCTGTGTATCCCGAATCACTCATTCCCGGCATGCGCGAGATCGGCACCCGCGCCGGAATGAACCTCTGGGGTAACGTCTACCCGCGCGGCGGCTTCCTGCATCAGACCGACGACTACAAGTCCGGGGCGGTGATCGCGCAGCGAGCTGGTGACATCGTAACCCGCCGCGGACAACTGCATGTGTATCAGCCACTGCTAGCTAATGCACGCGATGGCTACTGGCCGGCTGGTGAGCTAATTGAGGGCGATGCCAACTCGGGCAAGTGGCAGCAACTGACGCCACGCCTTTCAAATACCTGCACTGTATTTCCACATGCCGAGTCACTACCACAAGCGCAACAGGGTGATTACGCCTGGGCGCTCTGGCGCCCGTACAGCTGCTGCCAGCGCCGCGGGCAGACCTTCCTCGGCAGCGTGGATTTCAACTGAGAACACCATTATGAAGCGTCCTGACAGCTCCAATCACCCACATCTCGCCAAATGCTCCTTGCGTGCCGTCGTATTGGTCGGTGCGCTTGCCATGACCAGTGGCTGGGCCTGGGCCCAGAGCGGCGGTTTCCAGTCAAGTGGCAGCGTGATAGGAGATGACGTGATGTACTCGATCGGCGGCGGCAGCGCGGTGTCAATGGGACGTGCAGCGGGGATGCGCTCAATCGGGGTCGGCGTGGGCTGGAACAGCAATCTGATCTGCGGCGACATGAGCATTCAGACCACACTGCGTAATCAACTCAACGGCATCACCAACGGCTTTCAGCAGATCATGAGCAACGTAATCCAAAGCGCCACCAGCGCCGTTGCGTCTCTACCTGCCCTCATCATCCAGCGTGCTGATCCCGGCCTCTACAACCTGCTTACCAATGGCGTGCTGCAAGCTCGCCTGGATTTTGACCGCTCCAAGCTGACCTGCCGAGCCATGGCCGAGAAGATGGCCGACGTGGCGGGTGGCCAGCTTGGATGGAGCCAGATGGCCGAAGGCATGGCACTGCGCGACGCGGTTGCAAGCGCCGATGCAGTATCAGCCATCGAACAGGCCGAGAGTCGCCGGGGCAACGACGGTGTACCCTGGGTGGGCGGCAACAATGCCGGTGGCGCGGGCCAGCCAGCCATCCGCGTGGTTGGTGACGTCACTCGTGCAGGCTATAACTTGGTCAATGGGCGTGGGGTAACTGACACATCCTCAATCTCGACAGCCAGTTGCGCGAGTCTATCGTGCCAGACCTGGACCTCGCCGCAACAAGCGGTCGATTGGGCCACGCGAGTGCTTGGAGAGCGAGAGCAGCGCACATGCGATTCCTGCACAAAAACCGAGACAGTGCCTGGCGTCGGCCTCACCCCTCTGATCCAGGAAGAATACGAAACCAAGCTACAGGCGCTTCAGGATCTCGTCTCCACGGCGAAGAACACGACGCCGGAGAACTTGCGCGAAGCCGGCAGTGCATCGCTGCCGATCACGCGCGGCGTGATCGAGGCGCTGCGCGACGAGCCCGACCAGCACCTGCTGTCGCAGCGCCTGGCATCCGAGGTCGCGCTGGCGTCCGTGCTGGAGAAGGCACTACTCCTGCAGCGCACACTGCTCACGGGTAAGAAGGAGCCCAACGTCGCGGCCAACGAGCTGGCTGTGGACGCTGTGAACAAGGAGAGCGACACACTCGATCACGAGATCCGCAACCTTAAAACGGAATTGGAGCTGCGCCGCGAGCTGGCGAACAACTCGCCAATGGCGATCATCCAGCGCCATGGCGTACGAGCGGCGGGCTCCCGCGGCATCTACGAGGGCGACCCAGTGCCCGACCGCCTCAATCAATTGCACAATGGCAATCCAGGAGGCACCCCATGAACCCGATACGCTCAAACCGGCTGCGATCACGCTGGTTGTTCAGTCGGCGCGCAGCGAAAACCCTGCTGTGGCTTGTGCTGATTGTTGCCGCCGCCTTGGGGGCCAACGTCGCCGGCATTTACCTGGTCGGCAGTGTTGCAGCCTGGGAGCGGTGGCTGACGGCCTCCGCAGCGTACTTCTTCATCTGGCGGCTGTGCGTGTACGCGGCAACAGCTTATGGATGGCTCTGGATGCACCGTCGGTTGCTGGCTCGCGAAGACCAAAACGCAACAGATGGGCTGGCGCGGCGCCGGCTGATCCGCACCGAGGTCGCCGGCGTCGTCGCCATCGTCGCACTGGAAGCCAGTCTGTTGATGCAGGCCGCTTGAGGGGAGATCAAAGCCATGACGCTTTTTACGACCGACTACCTGGAGTACTACCTCACCCTCGTATCCTGGATCGTCAACAACGGCATCTGGGCCGTGCTGGTGTCCAGCGGGGTGTTCGCGCTGCCTTTCATCGCCATCATCGTACAAGAGTGGCTGAAGGCCCGTGCGGAAGGTGCCGACGAGGGCAATAAAGGCGTTCTGAGCGCCGCGCGCATCGAGAATCGGGTATTCGTCGCCATCGTGGTCGTGATGTTCGCGGGTATCCCCTTCATCGACGTGGACCTCAACACCATCCAGTACGACAGCTCGCGCTCGGCGCAATGCCAGGTCAGCGTGCCTCAGCCCACAGATACCGGCTGGTCGCAGTCCTTCAGCACCATCAACAACCAGTCGGCAAAGGTGCCGGTCTGGTGGGCCTTCATGCACACGCTCTCGCGCGCCGTCACGAGCGCCTCGGTAGCGGCGATCCCGTGCGGCACAGACCTGCGGCAGATGAGGATGGAGATCGACGCGACCCGCATTGACGACCCGGTGCTTGCCCAGGAGGTCGCGGACTTTTCGCGGGATTGCTATGGGCCTGCGCGCGCCAAACTGTTCATGCAGCGCCCAGACCTTGATGAGCAGCAGATGCACGACGTGACCTGGATCGGGTCGCGCTTTTTCACGGACACCGGTGGCTACTACGACAGCTACCGCTCCAGCACGGCACGCGAGGCATGGCCCTATGACGACACCCGCGATGCGGGGCTCGCGCAGGTTGCTAACGGTGGCGGTTACCCGACCTGCAGGCAGTGGTGGTCAGACGGCAGCAACGGACTGCGCGCGCGGCTGCTGGGCCAAGTGGACCCGACCCTGCTGAATCGCCTGGCGGGATGGGCTGGGTTCCTGAGCCGGGCCGAGGTGGACGACTCGGTGATCCGCACCGTCGCATCACCAAGGCAGCAGAAACTGAATCAAGGGAGCGTCTATACGGACTACGGCGGGCAGATCGACAAGACGCTACCTAACGTTGTGACGCGAGCTGCTGGCGACGTAGGAATGGCGGTCGGTGCAATTGCCGCGTTTCCGGCCATCGATGTTGTAAGACAAGCTCTGCCCATGGTCCTCTCCTTGCTCAAGATGGCTCTGGTCATCTGCATTCCACTCGTGCTGGTCATCGGCACCTATGACCTGAAGACGGTCGTCACCGTCAGCGTCGTGCAGTTCGCGCTGTTCTTCACGGACTTCTGGTTCCAGCTCGCACGCTGGATCGACAGCACCATCCTCGACGCGCTTTACGGCTGGGGCTTCGG
Source organism: Alcaligenes sp. (assembly GCF_050255915.1). Lineage (NCBI taxonomy): Bacteria > Pseudomonadati > Pseudomonadota > Betaproteobacteria > Burkholderiales > Alcaligenaceae > Alcaligenes > Alcaligenes sp. The sequence continues at coordinate 19,105 of NZ_JBFWIQ010000015.1, read as the reverse complement.
GTGGAATCGGCCGCACACCAACTTCGATCCGCTGGTAGGCTTGAACAACGCCTTCGGGGACATGCTTCTGATGTTCGTCATGGGCTCCATGTTCATGGTCCTCCCTACGTTCTGGATTGGTGCACTCACCTGGGTCGGTGTACGCGCCGGCGCGATCGCCAACACCTTCGCTACTGCGACAAAGGATGCAGGAAGTGCAGGCGGCAAAGGAGCAGGTGCTGTCTCAGGCGGCAAGCTCAAATGATCGAATGGACCTTCGGCGTCAGTCGTCCTGATACATCTCGTGGGATGTATCGTTGTACAGGTTGGGATCGTAGCCAGGCGTGGCCCGCAATTCCTCAATGGTTGGGTACTGCAGTTCAAACCGTTCTTCATCGGGATGGTGCTGATTCATAGCCCATCCTGCCACCACCACACCCAACAATACGAGAGCGAACCAGAAGGCGACGTAGAGCAGAACCCCGAGCACGACCAGCTTGACTCCCCACACAACTACGGTAACGCCAGCCCGCGGCACCCTCTTGGATACCAACCAGTTCGACGCCCGCCGTTCACCGCGCACATAGGCGCGCCATCCGCGGCCAAAGGCGCGGCCGAGGCGTTCTGCGATGCTGGTGCGGGTCGTGGTGTTCATGGTCGTCTCCTGCTACATGAGGAATGCCTATCTCGGTTTGATCCAATCCTTCTTGCTTGCCTGTACCAAGGCATTCCATTCATCTGGCGGGTTTCCCCGTCCAAGCATCTTCTCGAATACGGCATACGGGTCTGACCTGCTGCCCGATGACCGCAGGGGCTGCTCGTCATTTACCCAAGCATAGACGATGACCTTCGCCTTCGAGTCGTACCGGAAGAACAGCCGGTAGCCCCTTCCGAGCTTGGCACGCCTCCAGTGGCGATAGGCCGGCCCCATGGTGTTGCCTTGGCGATATTCGTCGCACGCCGGGTCACCCGGTACGCCGTCTTGTATCAACTGGACCAAGGCCCGGAAGAATTTGACGTTGGCGTTTGACCCGAAGCCTTCCGGGTCGTTCTCCTGCGCGCGCAGCACCGCCGCGCGCAGCTCCTTCATCTGTTCGATCAGGTTGTCATGAAACAGCAGTGTCCAGCCATGCCGTTGCATCAGATGTGCACATCCTCATCGAAGTCGTCTTCCAGTGTGACGTTGTGGCCCGCATGCTCCAGCATCGTGCGAACCAGTTCCTCGGGCAGGCCGCGAACATTCCGACCCGCTTCAATGTCGCGGGCCAGCAGGGCCAGGAACGCGGTAATGGCAGGGTCCTCGTGCTCGGCGTCGGCGCGCGTCACGACGACTTCACTGCCACGAAGCTCGAACGCGAGCTTGCTGCCGGTATCGGCACCAAGCGCTTGCCGAATGGACTTGGGCAGCGTGATCTGTCCTTTGGACGTCAGTGTGGCGATTTCATGAATGGCAGGCATGGCGGCTCTCCTGAAAGCGATGTCTGCATTGTAAGGAAAATCCCTTACCAAGCCAATATGAAGCTCTATGGTGCCTCCCGAGTCTAGGAATCGGCTCATCGTAGAGGCCGAACAGCCTGCCTTCTCGCATCAATTCGGCCCTGCTGCGCCCCGTATTGATGGTGGACGGCAACAGCCTCGTCGCCCTATACCCAAAGGCTGTAAAGGGGCAAAGGGCCGAAAGGCCAAGGGAATGGGGTGCAAGGGGAAAGGCCCTACCTTGAAAAGGCCAAAAGGCCTCCCGCCCAGCCCGCCATCAGGACACCGACATGCTCTCCTTGTTCCAGCGAAAACGGCCCCCGGTCGCTGCCGCGCCGTCGCCAGCCCCCGCCGTCGATCTCCCGAAAGGGTTGATGCGGCCGGAGTCGGCCACATCGCTGCTGTCCACGCCGCGCCGACGCAAGCTGCTGGAACACATCTGGCAGCGCACATCGCTCTCGCGAAAGCAGTTCGACACCCTGTATCGCACACCATTGGAACGCTACGCCGAGCTGGTTCAGGCGTTCCCAGCCTCCGAAGCGCATCACCATGCCTACCCCGGCGGCATGCTCGACCACGGCTTGGAAATCGTCGCCTTCAGCCTGAAACTGCGGCAATCCCATCTGTTGCCCATCGGCGCGAGCCCAGAAGACCAAGCCGCACAATCGGAGGCCTGGACGGCAGCCGTCGCCTATGCGGCCCTCTTGCACGACATTGGCAAGATTGCCGTCGACCTACATGTGGAACTGGCTGACGGCAGCACCTGGCACCCATGGCATGGTCCACTGCGCCAACCTTATCGCTTTCGCTACAATCCCGACCGCGAGTATCGGCTCCACAGTGCCGCGGCAGGCTTGGTCTACCGACAACTGCTTGACTGCCACATGCTGGATTGGCTCAGCGGTTATCCGTCCTTATGGGCATCGTTGCTCTATGTCCTAGCCGGACAGTACGAACACGCTGGCGTCCTGGGCGAACTTGTCGTACAGGCCGACCGCGCTTCTGTGGCCCAGGAACTGGGCGGCGATCCGGCGCGCGCTATGGCCGCGCCCAAGCACGCGCTGCAACGCAAGCTGCTCGATGGGCTTCGTTATCTCCTCAAGGAGGAACTGAAGCTGAACCAGAACGAAGCCTCCGATGGCTGGGTCACCGAGGATGCCCTGTGGCTGGTGAGCAAGACCGTTTCCGATAAGCTCCGTGCGCACTTGCTGTCGCAGGGTATCGACGGCATTCCTGCGAACAACACAGCCGTGTTCAACGTGCTCCAGGACCACGGCATGTTGCAACCCACACAGGACGGTAAGGCGATCTGGCGCGCAACGGTAACTAGCTCCACCGGCTGGTCCCATTCGTTCACTCTGTTACGGCTGGCACCTGCGCTGATTTGGGAGCCAGCTGAGCGGCCAGAGCCGTTCGCCGGAACAGTAGCGATCGACACCACACCGGCTGACAAAGAGAGCGATGTTGCTGCGCCATTACCAACGATCACGGCAACTTCAGCCGTCGAGAATCAGCCCCCTCCTTCGTGGGATGACAGCGGCGGCACCGCTGCAACGGTTCTCCCGCTGGCCGCCCAAGTCAAGCCCGATGTCATGGAAGACATGCTCGCGATGGTAGGGATAGGAGACCTGCCTGTTGCCCGAACGGAAACAGAAGACGCCTCAGGTGAAACACGTTTGGAAGAAGCCGAAACTCCTATAGCTTCTCCTGCTATACCCCAACCTCCGTCACCGACACCTGCACCCACGGTCACACAGCCTACTGCAGAGCACTTCATGACATGGTTGCATCAGGGTATCTTCTCGCGACGGCTCATTATCAATGACGCCAGAGCGCTGCTGCATACCGTGGATGACACCGTGTACTTGGTCAGTCCTGGCATATTCCAGCGATACGCGCAGGAACATCCCCAAATCAGCGCATTGGCCAAACATGAAACACAGCAAGATTGGCAATGGGTACAAAAGCGATTCGAGAAGCTGCAGTTGCATCGCAAGCAGCCCAATGGCCTGAATATCTGGACGTGTGAGGTAACCGGGCCTCGTAAATCCCGCCGGCTACATGGTTACCTGCTACACACTCCAACAGGCCTGTTCGAGGAATGTCCACCGAACAATCCATACTTGGCATTGCGACCGTCATGACAAGACGCTCTAGCCCTGCGGGCATCGAGCACAGAGAGGCCGGTGGTGCGGTCTGTCTGTGAAAGACGAACTGCCAATCCCGGATTGACCATTTCAGGGCAAGACATCCTTACCCTCCCTCTAAATTTTTCTTGGTTGTAAAAACCGCGGGGCCTGCGGATGATTGCGCATGCATCGGAACAACAAACATTTCGTGAAATTCGAACAATGAACTAGCAAGGCCCTGAATGCAGAGCAGGGGTCAACATCGGCGGAACGTTCTCCGATCCGGCACAGGCCGCGCAGGCACAAGGCATTGATCTTCATATCGTGAAGCTGCCCGAGGCAAAGAAAGGGTTCGTCCTGCTGCCGCGCCGCTGGGTGGTCGAGCGCAGTTTTGGCTGGCTGAACCGCTTTCGGCGACTGACCCGAGATTATGAGCGGCTGCCGGAAACCCTCGCCGGCCTGCACTTTGTCGTGTTTGCCATGCTCATGCTGACCAACATGCTCCCGGGCGGAAGTTCATAACACGCTCTAACGCTGCCCCCAGCTCCCTACGCTTCAAAACCTCTGCCCCTCATCGTGATCATAGCTGGCATGCGACAGTGGTAAAGCGATGGCCACCCCTGTTTGACGTAAACACGGGATTTTGATAGCCTCTCATAAGACACTCCAAGCGGAAACCGTGGCTTGGCTTGCCTCGTGGCACAATAAAAGATCGACCGGGACGGACCGGTTCTTTGAAATTATTCATTGAGCCGAGTGACAAATGATTTTTCTAAGTCCGGTTGTTCGTCGCATCGTTTATGTTGCGTTGTTCGAAGCAATAGCGATCATCTTATCCACACTCCTCTTAATGTTCCTTAGTGATGGCGATGCCAAAGAATCGCTGCCTGTTGCTGTCGCCGTGTCAGTGATCGCCGTAATTTGGAATTACCTTTTCAACACTGCGTTTGAATTCTGGGAACGCTTTAACCGAAGAACCGCCCGAAATTTTTATACGCGTGTTGCCCACGCAGCCCTCTTTGAAGTCGGACTATTTCTTTTTACAGTTCCTCTTTATATGTGGTGGTACGAGGTTGGCCCATGGCGCGCCTTCACAATGGAGGCAGCTATTTTGGCATTCTTTCTCCTCTATACCTTCATTTTCACTTGGTTATTCGACCTAGTTTTTTCGCTCCCTGGCAATCAAAGAGTAAGCGCCTAGCCACGTTTTTAAAACCAATGAAAGCATAGCCGGGGTCGCGATGATTGTCTGCATTATCATCGATCCCGCGGCGCACTCTACCAGCGCTCGAACAGAAAATCATTGAGCGATGTCAGCCGGCACGGGTTCGCCTCGCGCACGCACGATGCTGTGCTTCAAAGGAGCGGCTTATCCCATTGCGGCAGCACGCGCACGGCCGCCATGACGCGCCGGTCACCGACCACGCGCGGCAGTGGAGAGGCTCTCGCAGGTGATTCAGCTACCTGCCATTCCAGCCACTGTCCCTCTTACCAGAGCAAGCATCGGGGCATGCACCTCCTCACGAGTCGGAATGCGGCTGGACAGAAGCCCGTCGATAACCAATCCATCAACTAGCATAGTGAGAGCTTTGGTGGTTCTCTCATCAGCGAATCTCCGTATCGTATCGCGCAATACCTGAGTAGATGCCTCGCTATAGAAACTGAAAGCTGGGCGGCGTAGCGCCAAAAAATAGAGTTCGTAGGACAGCGTGGTTTCCGCCCTATCCCGTGTCAGGCGAATGACGATCAGCTCAGCCAACTGACCAACCAATTCATCCAGCGACGCAATCGGTGTGCTCCAAGCCTCCATCTGCATCCGGCGACGTTGCGTGAGCCGCTCTATGGAGGCAATCAACAGTGCATCGAGATCTCGAAAGTAGTAGGTAGTTGAGCCAAGGGGAACACCCGCTTTCGTGGCAACAGCACGGTGACTGACTCCTTGAACGCCACTGGTGAGCATGATGGACAGCGCAACCTCGACCAAACGGTCGCGTCGCCCAGGATCGCCTGCGCCTCTCTTGACCTGCATCCTAGTCACGATGGTTGTGCCTGTTTCCGGTTGATCAGAATCACCCCGACAACGATCAAGGCAATGCCTGCCAAGCTAGTCAAGGTCATTACTTCACCGAAAAACAACCATCCAGACAGGATGAGGAGCAAAGTCCCCAAGCCAGCCCACACGGTATAGGCCACACTGGCAGGAATCCTCGTCAGCACATGAGAGAACAGAAAAAGTACCAATACATAGACGCCAAAGGACACTAGGCCGGGAACTACTCGTTGGAAGCCATCAGAATACTTCAATAGAGAAGTCGCGCCCGCCTCGGCAAATACTGTCATCAGCAACAACATCCATGTCGTGCGCAGCGAAGTGAATTTGGTCATGCCCATGCCCCCAACACAGCGATACCCGCCAGGACGCAGACAAAACCCACAATGCGACTACCAGACAGAGATAAACCGAAAACCCAGCGGTCGATTCCCAGCAAAGAGAGCGCAACCAGTCCTGTCCACACCGCATGCGCAAGAGCAACAGGCATCAAGGTCATCGCGCGCGCCAACATAACCGTCGAGCCGGCATAGCACAGCAGTGCCAATGCCGTCGGCACTGGTTTCTTGAATTGCTTGGATCTCTTTAGGGCCAACGTACCCAAGGTGCTGCAAAGGGCCCCGAAGACCAGCGTCGGTACAACCACAATACCTCCTACACAGATAAGTGTACTAGTGTACATATCTTTGCCGTCGCCTGTCGATTTGAATCATTAGTTCGAAGCAATCGCATCATCGTTGTCCAGGTAATAGTGCTCGTCACCAAGCCCGAGGATGGGTGACGCAGAGCGCAAGAGAACTTGCGCACACTACCAATGATTGGAAACGTACTTTGAAGAAGGCTTGGGTGCATCGCAAGCCACCCAGCTAGGCGAACATCGGGGCATACGAAGTATCGGGGCCGCGTAAGACGCGGCGCCTGCATGGCGACTGCTTGATCATGCCAGTGAAGTTTCTCGGAAGCGCCGTCGGCTAATGCTTACCTACTACTAGCCGCACCAAGTACACGACTAGCTGACTATCGCTCATCCAACTATGGCGCACATACGCATCCAGACAAGGTTCATAATCGCCACCAATACACGAACTAGGCGAATACTCACGCTCGCAACACTCCAGAGAGGGTATAAAAACAGGCGCACTCACAGAGCGGTCCTCACCGTCCATATCTCGGGGAAAAGCACCACATCAAGCATTTTTCTTAGATAGCTCACACCACCCGTGCCTCCCGTCCCTCGTTTGAAACCAATAACACGCTCCACCGTCGTGACATGGCGGAAACGCCAGAGGCGAAAGGCATCCTCAATATCGGCGAGCTTCTCACCGAGCTGGTAAAGATCCCAATACTTATAAGGGTCTCTATATACCTCAAACCAGGCGGCTTCGACTTCAGGGCTGGCGACATAAGGCTGCGTCCAGTCGCGCTCAAGGTGATCGTCAGGAATTGCCAAACCATGTCGAGCCAACAGGCGCAGCGACTCATCGTACAGCGAAGGGGCACGATAAGCCTGCTCCACCATCGCCAACAACTCGGGACGGTGTGCATGAGGCTTGAGCATAGCGGCATTCTTGTTGCCCAGACCAAACTCAATACAGCGGTACTGCGCACTCTGGAAGCCACTGGAACTAGCCAAATATGGCCGCATGGCGGTGTACTCAGTCGGTGTCATGGTCGCGAGCACGCTCCAGGCTGCAACAAGCTGCTCCATAATGCGACTCACACGTGCCAACATCTTGAACGCGGCGGCCACTTGCTCTTGGACGATACTGTCCTGCGCTGCCTGCAACTCATGGAGCATGAGTTTCATCCACAACTCACTGGTCTGATGCTGGACGATAAAAGCATCTCATCGTGCGTGGGCGACAACAGATGCTGAGCCCCCAGAATTTCATCAAGGTGCAAATAGTCACCGTAACTCATGGATTGGCTAAAATCCAGCTGCGCCTTTTCCTCCACAACGATCCGTTCCGTTACGCCGAGCGCATCCGGGGTGTGTCCTTCAGTCCCACCCATTTTTTGTCTCCTAGTATTTTAATAAGAACATCCAGCACGTATCACGCTCTCTCTAGCGATAACCTGACAGCGCGATCCGTATCGCGAGCGTCGGATGCTGGTAGTTCAAAAAAGCGCCGGTTCAACCCGCAACTTCGATTGGGGACTGCACCGAAACAATCCATAGACGACGGCAATCCAGACCGGTATCGCAAACACTGATGGCCGAATAGAGGGCGTAATCAGCATAACGACCAACAAAACACCTAAAGCAAACAAACACAAATAATTGCTCAGTGGCGATAGCGGCGCAGGGAAAGAGCGTACGGTACCTTTTGCATCATGTCTTTTACGGTAGCTTAAATGGACTCCGATAATAATCGTCCATGTAATAACTAATGCAGCCACTAGCAGCGACATGAGCATTTCCAATGCTCCTGAAGGAGCCACATAGTTCAAGACCACGCATAACGCTGTGACAAGCGCTGGGTACGCAATAGCTCGCACGGGTACCCCGCGTTTGTTGACTAATGCCAGCGACTTGGGAGCATTACCTTCCTGGGCCATTCCATATAGCATTCGACTGGTCGAATAGACCATGCTGTTATAAACCGACAACATAGCCGTGAGAATCACGAAATTGAGCAGATGTGCGGCCACATGCTCGCCCAGCCCTGAAAAGACTAAAACAAACGGACTACTGCTATATGTGCCCCCTCCTAATTTGAGCTGGGCCACCAGGGCATCCCAAGGTGTGAGCGAGAGCAGAACTACCAATGCCCCCACATAGAACATCAGCACACGAACAATAATCTGATTGATAGCTTTAGGAATGACCCTGCGCGGGTTCTCTGTCTCGGCCGCAGCAAAGCTCAGAGTCTCCACTCCACCAAAGGCGAACATGACAAAAGGGAAAGCCATTACCAGCCCGCTTATACCATTAGGCAATAAGCCTCCATGTGACCACAGATTACTCACAGATTGTCCAGGATCATCGGTAGTAATCAGCAGATACGAGCCCATCACAATCATTGCAACTACAGCGACAAGTTTGATCAGTGCAAACCAGAACTCAAATTCACCAAACGCTTTGACATTAAAAAAGTTCACCCCATTAATTAATACAAAGCAAACGGCTGCCGTCACCCAAACCGGAACATCCGGCCACCAATACTGGATAAGTTTTCCGACAGCCGTCAACTCAAGCATGCACACGAGCACGCACATGGCCACGTAATTCCAACCCGAGAGAAAACCAGCAAAACGACCCAGATAGCGATTAGCAAAATAACTGAACGAACCCGCAGTGGGTTCCTCGGTCAGCATCTCTCCTAAAAAACGCATAATAAGAAACACAATTAAGCCACCGATGGCATAACCCAACACAATGCCCGGCCCGGCAAGCTCGATGATGCCAGCAGACCCTAAAAACAAGCCTGTACCAATCGTGCCACCGAGGGAAATCAGCTGAATATGACGGTTCTTGAGCTTGCGCTCCAGATACCCAGAAGAAGACGCATGCATGCTCTGCCTCACTTAGTCTAGTTAGTGACGAAGAACAGCCGCGCTTGCTTGCCAAAATACGAGACAGTAACCCCCTTGGGTAACTCAATTACATCACCCGCTTTGCCCTCGACTCGCATACCCTCATCGGTTTCTACGCCGAATGTACCTTCCAACACGAGAATGACTTCGTCATAAGCCAACGTCTTGGGCTGTGTCACGCCATTGCACCCCCCAAAACCACATGGCAAAACAGCCCCCTCGTCATCTCGTTTAGCCCATGAAATACTAGCGGCAGCTCCTGAGGACACGCCGTCGCGCTCCTGAGTATCGATGGCACTGCCGGCAATGAGTCTTACGGTTTTCATATTATGTCTCCTCGCAAGGATGGTGGATGGAGGGCGGCCTGCCCCCACGTTTTAAAGATTTATTGTTCGGTACGACCGCGCCACATTTCCCACATCAGCGAAAGGCGGGCGCCAATATCGCGAAGTGGACGTGGGGGGATATAACTGGCCATGCCTTGGCTCAGAAAGTCGTCTATAAGCGGGTTCTGGTAACCCAGTGCCAAGTCCGCAATCAGCATCCCAGCAGCCGTGTGTCGCACGATGCCCGAGCCATTACAACAGGACACCGCATACGTGTTTTCTGCAATCTGACCAAAGGCAGGTGCATGATTTCGCGAAATAGCGAGCCAGCCCATCCAGAAGTGTTCCAGCCCAATATCGCCAAGTTGAGGGAAGCGACTTAGCAATAACTCCCTATTCATTGCCTTAGCCCTGGCACGCCGAGCGTCGGTAGTCCGAAGCTTCGGTGAGTACTCAAAGCCTTGGCGAATCATCAAGCGCTTATCACGGGTCAACCGCAGCGTGGACCCCGGAATACTTTGTGCCGGTGTCACGCCCCACGTCGCGTCCGACCCTAGGTGCGCCAGTTGCGCGTCACTCAGCACTGGGGTCAGGCTGGCAAACAACAGGATTGGCACTTGGCATTCGCGATACACACCAAACGACTGCGAAAACGCATTGACGGCCAGGATCACCTTGCGAGCACAAATACGGCCTTGGTCGGTACAAATATACGGTGACTCCCCATGCAGCTCAGCTTCGATAACGGCGGAATTCTCATAGAGCTTTACCTGCTCAGGCAGACTGTCAGCCAAGCCACGAATCAAACCCGCCGGATTCAGCAGATAGGTTCCAGGGGTATAAATGGCGGCGCTGTAATAATCAGTTCCCAACCGATCCTGTAATTGTTTGCGGTCCATCCACTGATAGGGTTCCTGCCAGGCATCGAGGTTAACGGCATACGTGCGCAGAGCTTGATTAGCCACCTCATCCGTCACCGCAGCGTGATAACGTCCTCGCCTCTCCCAGTCACAATCAATGTTGTGCTGCTGGACCAAGCTATCAAGCTCATCGAGCGCAAAGTGTCCTACACGAATAGCGCGTCGACCCAACTCCGTTGCTTCGGGAGACACCCCCGGTGTATGTGGCAGGTCAATAGCAAAACCCGAGTTACGGCCTGAAGCGTTTTCCCCTACGACTCCCGCTTCTACTACAGCAATCGAACTATCGGGATGCCGCCGTGCCAACTGCCGTGCGGCGGCGACACCCGCATACCCCGCTCCCACAATGACCCAATCAACAGCAAGGTCACCCTGCAAAGAAAGGCGCGGCTGACGCATGGGAAGCAAAGCGCTCCATCCATTGGTGTTGTCGTCAGCAGGAAGGCGGTCTATGAAGCGAGGCATATCGAGTCCAGGGAGAAGCATGCTCAGGATTGGTGGAACCTGATCGGTACTGAGCAAATTCTAGGTGGTACGGTCCACACTTACAATAATCAATTATTGTTTATTGCGTATCGTTTTCCCTAAATTGAAGGATGTTGAAATCAAATCTAGGTGCAACGCACCTTCTTTGTCAGCTCTCCTACAACGACACACCCATCTTGCGACCCTGCATCTACCATGTTTTACTTAGACATCGCACCCTGCGTGAACGATGCTTCTCCAATGCAATAACGCCCCTTCTTGCAATTCATGGCTAATAAAAATATGCAAAACGATCAGAACATGAGCCATCTGCCTCGTGTCGATAAACGATCAACACATCATCGCCGAAGCCAAGCCGAGCGTAGCGAAGCAGCACAGCGCAAGATCATTGCCTCCGCACTACGCTTGCTACAAAGAGTGGGCTTTCATCGCACGCTTCTAACCGACATCGCCCGCGGGGCCAAAATCTCCCTTGGATCTTTGCAGCATCATTTTGGGAGTCGGCAAGTGTTGATGGAAAGAATCGTCGATGAAGTAATGGCTCCTCTTGCGCCCGTAGGCGCTGCATGGCCAAAAAATGCAGCGGATCTGCCGCTAGAGGAACGCGCCAATGAATTTGTGCGACTGGTTTGGGAGCGCGTTTATGCGCCACCTAGCTATGTGGCGGCTTGGAGTCTTTTCTTTGGCTGTAAAGCTACACCGCTGTTCAAGCGGATAGATCAACACCGAGCCGAACAGGACCCCCTGTATTTTGCTCAGTTTGTCGAAGTCTTCCCTGAAATATCTCAACGGCACCCACAACCCCACCATTTTGCAGCGGTCGTGTTTGCTGCATTGAGGGGCCTGGCAGTGATGCGGCTGTTCAAAATCGATGAAGAAGCGACGGCGCAAGACCTTCAAATAATCTCGCAAATGATCGTACGAGCGGGATCCAACTGACACCTATGCGCCAATCATCGCTAGGCAACCTCGTCCTTAAAGTTGCCACAATCACGCTGCGTATGAAGACAAAAGCAGTCAAAAGTCCTTAACACAACTCAACCGCCGACGCTACTAGGCTCTCGTTCAACACCAGCGAGTTCAAAGCCTCGGTACAAGGAGCCAGACACCAGCTACTGGCCGGACCTGGTACACGCCTGGCCAACTATCGTGAATTCGCCTAAACTGGCGCACGCCATGTCACCATGCCGACTGTCATCAAAAGGACTTGGGATACAGTGATCATTTCACCTGTATGCTATGAATTTCCCCGCACAGCCCTATTAGAAGTACATTCCAGCAATGGCCAAAAGAACCTACGCTCAGATCCAGAAAGAAATTGACCACCTCCAACGCGAAGCCCAACAGCTTCGCGACAAAGAAGCAGCCGAAGTAGCTGCCCGGATTCGCGAAGCGATAGACACCTACGGCTTCACAGTAGAAGATCTGTTCGGCAAACAAGCGCTCAAGCGAAAAAAACCCGTCAATACACGTCGCGCGAAAGCAAAGCCGACGGTCAAGTACGCAGACGGGACGGGCAATACTTGGAGCGGACGAGGCCCCAGGCCTCATTGGTTTCGGGCTGCGCTGGAGGCTGGTAAAAAAGCCGAAGATCTTTTGGCTTAACCTGCCGTTCCATTGGCGATGTATAGCGCGGTGCGAGCATGTCGCATCGCGTAAATGCTTGGCGAATTCGCCGTCTACACCTCGTTGGTCAACGAATTGAGCAGTCGACTAAGAGTCCGCTGGGTGGCCTCGGCTTCCTGATGCGATAGAGGTGCCTCATTTTCAGTCCGCAGGCGCTCCACAATGCGAGTGGCCTGTGACAGGATTTTGCTTCCAAAAGGCGTAATGGTCAGCCCCATGCACATGCCGGGATGGACGGTTATAGACGCTGCACGAACCCTGTTCGAATCAGCTCATTGACGACGGCCTTGAAGCAGTCGCTTCATCGTTACCCACGTAATAGTGCGCATCACCACCATGTCTTAGAGTGGTTGGTACTGAACACAATAGAACTTGAAGTCGTAGCAGTACATACAGTGCTCATCTAACCCTCAGGCATTTGCAAAAGCCAGCTCATCAGCCTTCTGGTCAAACAAATCAATAATAAAATCAGCCACTGCCCTGACTCGACGTGAGTGTATTAAGTCAGAGTGGATGACCAACCAAACGGTTTGGTCTATTCCTAGTTCAGAAAGAACACATTTCAGGCCAGCCCGGCATGCCAGAAAATGGGGTAATACGGCCAGCCCAAGATGTGCGGTAGCTGCAGCAAGCTGGCTAGCTAGACTGCTCGTTAATAATCTGGCGGGCCGACCTGATAAAGCACGTTCTATCCACTGTGCCGCAGGTAGATGGCTATAGTTTTCCATCCAACCAATCAAATGATCTGATTCCAGTGATGAAGCCTGTGTACTGACTACGCGGCCATTAAGGTACTCCGTCGAACCATAGAGTCCAAATCCTAGTGTACCGATACGTCTAAGCGTGACATTGCCATGAGTTGGTTTAACCATTCGAATCGCAAGATCAGCATCTCGACGGTGCAAATTGATCGTGTCTGATCCAGTGACGAACTCGAGAGTCAAGTCTGGGTGGGTGTTGAGAAACTCATTCAATGCAGGAATGATCAAAGGATTTGCTAAGTTCTCTGCCGTTGCGAGCCTCACATGCCCCATCACCTGGTTGACTTCTGTGGTTTCAAAAGCTTGACCTGCTTGTTCAAGGGTCTCGGCACGACTCAGTAATGCTGCGCCCTCATCAGTCATGAAGTAACCGCTTTGGTGCCTTGAAAATAATTTGACACCTAGTGCGGTTTCCAATCTATCCAAGCGACGGGTCACCGTAGCCACGCCCAGTTTCAACCTGTCAGCCGCATGAGTCAGCGTACCTGTCCGAGCAATCGCTAAGAATACTCGAGCGTCATCCCAGTTCAAGGCCACCTCCATATATTCCGTTTTCGGAAGTCTAGTTTCCGTAATTTGCTATTGATACTCCATTTTTGAAAGATGATACTACATTGGTCTTTATCGGAGAAATTGATATGAACCACCGTATTTTGGGCAATGGGCTAAGTGTGTCTTCTATTGGTTTGGGTTGCATGGGCATGAGTGAGTTCTACAGCCCTCGTGATGAAGAAGCATCCATGCAGGTACTCCAACGCGCCGTTGAACTGGGTGTGACCATGCTAGACACAGCCGATATGTACGGGTCTCATCACAATGAAGAGTTAATCGGTCGGTTCTTGAAGTCTCAGCGTCCAAATATAAAGATTGCCACCAAGTTCGGGATTGTGCGAAACGGCGGTGAGCAGCGCCGTGCTATTGACAATAGTCCCGAGTACGCTAGGCAGTCATGTGAAGGCTCGCTGAAACGACTTGGAATTGAGCAGATTGACCTGTATTACGTCCATCGCATTGAACCTGGTCGGCCCATTGAAGAAACCATGCAAGGGCTTGTGGACTTAAAACAAGAAGGAAAAATCGCACATATTGGTTTGAGTGAGGTTAATGCTGACACCCTACGTCGAGCCCATGCGGTCCATCCAATCACAGCGGTGCAAAGCGAGTACTCTCTCTGGACCAGAGATGTGGAATCTGACGTGCTCCCAGTATGTCGCGAACTCGGTATCGGCTTTGTAGCGTACTCACCTTTAGGACGAGGTTTTTTGACCGGTCGCTTCCAAAGTAGCACCGCTATAGAAGCCAGTGATTTCCGAGCTACCTTGCCTCGCTTTCAACCCGAAAATGCAAAAAAGAATGAATCATTTGTCTCTGTCATCTCTGAACTGGCTGCACAAAAAGAGGTGACCCCGGCGCAGATCGCCATTGCTTGGGTACTTGCTCAAGGAGACGATATTGTGCCAATTCCAGGCACAAACTCATTACGAAATCTCCACGACAACGTCGATGCCGTAAATGTCAAACTCACAAAGGCCGAGTTGGACATGCTGTCACTCAAAATTTCAGATATTCGTGTGGCAGGTGAGCGTTATACCCCAGAAGGCATGAAGGGAGTAGGACTATGACTAATCGTACGGTAGATCGACGAGAACAAGCACTGGCGCTCCTAGGCAAGCTCGATCCGGATGCTCCTGAAAAAGTGGCAAAGAGACTTGATCGGTTAAGCCCTGACTTTCTTGAGCTAATCCTGGGTTTTTCATTTGCAGACATTGTTGCTCGCCCAGGCATCGATCTGAAAACCAGAGAGATGCTTACAGTTGCCGCCTTGATGGCGATGGGTACGGCCTCTTCACAGTTGGAGTTCCATATCCGTGCAGCACTCAATGTAGGCGTCACCCGTGAGGAAGTCATTGAGATCTTGTTGCAGATTGCGGTCTATGCCGGTGTTCCAGCGTGTATGAACGGCATTACTGCTGCCGAGGCGGCCTTCGCAGCACACGCACAGAGTTGAAAGAATCACTATCGTCCAACATCCAACTGACATTCAAGAAGATAGGTATGCACGCTTCAAATGAAACCGTTCCCTGGCAAATATGGGTAGCTGTTATTGCATTAGGTGTGAGCACCTTTACTATTGTGACCACAGAGTTGGCACCTATTGGCATTCTTTCCCAACTTGCTGATAGCTTTCAAAAAAGTGAGGCCACAACTGGATTGGTTGTCTCCGTTTATGCTTGGTTAGCAGCTGCAGTCGCTCTCGTTTCGGTTTTCCTTTTCGGTCGATTTCCGCGAAAAGGTCTGCTTGTCGCATTAATGACCATCCTCGCCGTGTCTAATGTCGTAGCCGCATTTGCACCAGATTTTTCTTCCCTGATGGGAGCCCGGATGGCCGGCGCAATCGCCCATGGCGCATTCTGGGCAATTATTGGAACCGTCGGTGCTCAGCTTGTTCCTGCACGGTATGTTGGCGTCGCCACGTCCATCATTTTCGGTGGCGTATCAGTCGCCAGCGTGATTGGCGTACCAATCACAAATGCGTTAGCAAGAGAATATGTGTGGGACACAGCGTTCCTGGCCATCGCTGCTTTGGCCGTTGTCAGTATGATCGCCATCGGTATATTTCTCCCCAAACTACCGGCACCGGTGCCTTTACAGAGTGGTGCATTAAGGGCAGTGCTAAAAGAAAAGCTATTTATAAGAATCTATGGTGCTACCGCCTGCGCGATTACTGCTCATTTTGCCGCCTTTACATACATTGAGCCGTTGCTCTCAACAAGCATAGAAGTCACAGGTCAGACACTAAGCATACTTCTGTTTACGTTTGGTGCTGCGGGCATCCTTGGCAACATCATCACTGGAAAATTAATTGATCGTTATCTAAAAGCACTGATTTCCATTGCGCTCTTGGCAATGTCAATCGGCGTGCTGGGTTTGGCTTTGAGCAATAAAGAAGCTTCTGTCTATCTGATTGGAGCCCTGCTAATAGTCTGGGGTGCAGGGGTTGCCATTGTTTTTGTTGGATTTCAGACCTGGATTCTTAAACAGGCTGGGCCGATGGCTTTGCCTGCTTCAGCGATATATGTAGCGATATTTAATGCCGCGATTGGAGCAGGTGCTTTTATCGGTTCGTCAATTTTAGGTATTACAACATTAAGCGGCCTGATGATCTGTGTCGCCATTGCGTTGGCCTTAAGCCTTGTCCCCGTACTCACTTTAAAGCAAACCATTAATTAATTCTCTTCACACCTCATCACACAACACCAACTTTTCTCTTTTCACGGAGGGCATATCATGTCTGCACAATTCATCATGATTACTGAGATCGACGTCACTTCAGGAACAACGCAAGAAGTAGTCGAGAAGTGGCGTTCTATAACGCCTGCAGAGGATGTCCTTCAGCGCGTTTTTTATCGCAGCACTGATGATGAGACAGTCTTAGAAATAGTAGCGCTCAATTCATTGAATGTGCAAGGATCACTGCTATCGTATTTTGACACAACAACAGAAGCAGTAAGGGAATTTTTAAAGAGTGACTTTAGGCGGCAGCTATTATCATTTGTTGAGGCACCCAGAAAAACTGACGGACTTCTGCCCAGTACGCAATTTCTCCAACTGCGACATGTAGAAGTTCTTCCCCCTATGTATAAGGCTTATCGTCATTGGAGAGAGGAAACTATCTTCGATGTAGTACGGAATGCTGAAGTTATTGAGTTATTTCTCGCATATCACTCAGCGATCAGCACAGAGCCTGGCGTGATGTTTTTATCAGGGTTCAATGGTGATGTGGATTCCTACATGAAGGTATTCAACTCCGACCGGTATAAGGACATCGTCCAACAAGCCGGAAATCAATACATAACGGGTGGCGAAAAAGGCCTGTACACACGTCTTTATCAATTGATCTCTTAACGAAGGAATTCGTGCCTACGAATGCATCATCCCGTGGAATCGCGTTTTGGATGTGGAGGTCAAATTGATGAAGACCAAGTCGTATGAACTTAGCATTACCACTCAGGGACCGACATACCCACCCAGTGAGGTGATGGACGCCGACGGAAATTTTATTGTCATTGGCCAGATAAACCGTACTGACCTTGAAGGAGTAACTAAAGCCTCCTGGGGTCGTGCGATTGTCTCAGCAGAAAGTCCAGTACCTAAGTTTGGGCAACAGGCTCCGTATACGATCTTGCGTGAATTAGCTGAATCACTACCAGATACAGACCGAAAGATCGAACTATATACGTTGCCGATCCCATTGCCTTGCAACAACTACAACATGTTGTTTGCTCCTAAGCAATACCCAGGAGCGCATGAGGCCAAGATTCCAAGCTACCCGTTTCATGCGGTACCCATACCAGACGCCAGGCTCGAGGATGGCCTAAAAATTACAGATCCTATCACTTTAGGAAAATGGTGTGAGGCTAAGGGAAAACTGCTGGTTAGTGTATCTGCTGACCGACGTAATGCAACGTTTGAATTTGTGTTTTCGTCAATGATACCCAATAGCCTCTACACCGTAATGTCCCTGCGTAAGCAAGATTTAAGCCCGTCTAATCCTACCAGGCCTGGGCCTCTTGGGATTCCTAACGTCTTCATAACGGATAGTGATGGAAATGGTAGCTATCGGGCAGTTCTACCCAACCCTTTCCCTTCTGAAGAAGACCCACTCAGCAACAGAATAATTAATGTAGTAGTCCTGTGGATGAGTTACCAGATGAGCCATGGTGGTGCGATTGGCATGTTTGGATTGGGAGGCGACATTCATGCTCAGCTGAAGCTCAAAGGAGCCTCTTTTTCAGAGTTCGTCACTGTTTCTTAATTGTCTTAATGGAGTAAATCATGCCGTTCATATCGATCACAACATGGCCATTGCCGTCTGACGAAAAGGCCACCGCACTTATTGAAGCCGTGACTGACGTGGTTGCAAAAACCACTGGAGCCCCACTGAACAAGATAGCAGTCGTAATTCACGAAGTGCCTCAAGCAAGGTGGGGGGAAGCTGGGGTTATGGCAACCAACGCGGAATTTGCGTCATTGAGCTGTCGAACATCTAAGTAACACAATCAATATAGATCAAAGGTGCCGTTATGCGTGTAGTAATCGTTGTGCCTGAAGCATTTGAGAACTTCTCGAAAAATGAAAACTGCATTTCATATTCGGAAGCCCTAAGCCTGCTCAAGGGTGATGAAGCAGCGCTTATTCCAATGCAAGGATGCATGTTTATTGCAGGGTTGGGGTTAGGTGAATTACAGATCGATCACATTGAATGCTTGGCAGCCAGGCGAGGCTTGAAGCATGAGTTTAAGCATTGGCGGGAGTGGCAGGTAAGTACTACTGCTGATCGCGCCTTATGCCATAAGCATGTTCCTGAGAATGTTCTCATCTCCAGGCCGCGTAAGGAATCGGAGACACTGTACTCAGCGGATTTGCATCTAAATTCAAACAACGAATTGATGCTGGACCATTTAACAGGTCAGCATGTGCAAGGGATGGTCTTAACTGAGGCATGCCGTCAGATGTTCTTGGCCGTGACCGAGGAGTTTTTCCTCCAAGACTACAAGACAAAGAAACGCTATTTTGTTATTGAGACAATGGCAATGCGATTTAGTTCGTTTGCTTTCCCGCTTCCAGCACATATCGAATACAAGGTAATTAATAAGGACTCAAGAAAAGCTCATAAGCGAGGTTTTCACGCGGTGTTTGTCAACAATGATGTCCGTTTTCTTCATGCCGCGCGGCTGAGTTTGTGATCGTCGGCGGCACTTTCTTTCGGCGGGTTTAACCACACCTCGCCAATCGGGTTCCAGTCACGCGTGTG